>JBEDAP010000092.1:0-2781 GCA_041177705.1 Bacteroidota bacterium | reverse complement strand
TTCTTGTTTGTTATTGGGAGCATATTTGAAATCGGATTTTGCGCTCCATTGTTTCATTCCAAAGTTCAAATCAAAGGCGTCTTTTGGATTATTTCTTCCTTTGACAGTGTAGTCGTATTGATCTAATCCAGCCGACAATACGTTGTAAAATTTGTTAGTGAAGTTATGTTTCCATTTCACCCTGAAATTTTTATTGGAGTAAGCATATGTGGAATCCTGATTAACACGGAATAAATCTGAGCTGATGTATCCCGAGATATATATTCGATCCTTTTCTGAAAATTCATGAGAGAGGTTTAACATCAAGTCGCTGAAATTCACTTTGCTTTTTTTGAATCCAGCGTCTGGCAAATACTGCAAAAACCAGTTGGAGTAGGTCGTTCTTCCGCCCAATAAAAAAGTTGTTTTTTCGGAGCCCAAGGGGCCTTCAATATTGAACTTGCTGGTCAATGGACCAATCCCGGCTCTGCCAGTTACTTTTTTGGAATTACCGTCTTTGGTACTTACGTCCATGATGGAAGAAAGTCTGCCGCCCAGTCTTTCGGGTATTGCACTCTTATACAGTTCCAATCCTCTAACCAGTTCTGCATCAACTGCAGAAAAGAATCCAAACAAATGGGTTGGATTGTAGATGGTCATGTCGTTGACCAATACCAGATTCTGGTCTGCACTGCCTCCGCGAACATTGTATCCCGCTGTTCCCTCTCCAACTGTAGTAACACCTGGTAAAGTTTGTAGTGATCTAAGAATATCTGTTTCGCCCAATACAGCTGGTATTTGTTTGATTGCTCGAATGCTCAAGCGTTCAACACCCATTTGCATGCCACGGACATTGGATTGTTTTTGAGCAACGATAACTGCTGTTTTCAGACTTCTTACTTCTTCTTGCATTTCAACATCCAGCTTGCCATTTCCTTGCACAATCAGTTGGCGCATTAGTTCTTTCATACCCATGCTGCTGATACGAAGTATTTGTCGGCCTTTGGGAACAGTAATTGAATAAAAACCAAATGCGTCGGTGGAAACACCACCTTGTGTTCCATCGATGGTAATTGAAGTTGAACCCAACGGTTCACCATTTTTTGCATCTCGGATATACCCTGAAATAACAGCAGTATTTCCTGTGCCCCCTTTGATTCCAATTGTATATACTTTATTTTCAATACTCGCAACTTGAACTTCTTCTACAGGAATATCTATCACGGTATTTGTAGATGTAGAATTTTTCGAAAAGAAATTCTCTAGCAGCGGAGTGAATAACACGGATCCTCTTGAAATAAAAACTCGTGATTTTTTATCGATGTATGCGTTGAGTCCAGAACCCTCCAATACTGTTTTTAGAATAATATCCAGTGAACCGCTTGATTCCGGAATACTTAACCCATTGGTCTGGGATTTGTCGTAATAGAAAGAAACATTGAACTTTTTTTCTAAGACAGTAACGAGACTATCAAAGGGTGAAATTTTTTGTGCGAACGAAGAGTTGAATGCCAAGCACAAAATCCATATGGGTAGGATTTTTCTCACCAGTTTTTTTCCTCCATTTTTTGGATTAGAATTTTTGAAGCTTTTAGCGCATCTTTTTTAAAGTTGAGCTTGTTCTCTGCATAAATTCGTTTCAGTTCGCGGTAATGCTGTGGCGAGAGGTTAAAAAGATCTTTACTTCCTTCCAGCGTAATGATTTGATCTTTGTCCAATACAAAAATAACGCGCCTTAATTCGTATTTAGGCATTTCCTGGGCATCCAATTCCAAATGCTTTCTCCATTGAACAAGCAATGTTCTGGATCCTTTATACAATTGCTCGTAGAATTCGCCTGAAGATGAAACCAATTTCAACTTCACAAATTCATGACCATCGATGAAGAATGCTTCCGTTTTTTCCTTGATCAATCTTAGCTTCAATAATCCCTGCGCATCTCGGGTGATTACAGCATCGTCTTCGCAATCGTATAGCAATTCTATATTATCGTACCAATTGTCTTGGTATTTGATTTTCCCTTTATTTGTTTCTGTTGAGAAAAAAGGATTGCCTTTGGATTGATTGAATTGTTTTAGAAATTCAGTGCCGTTGTAAATCAGGCTATTGTATCCAATGGTGTCTTTAGGAAGATGCTCAGCACGAGTCCAACAGGGAATAATGACCAAGGGGAGAAGTACAGTAAAAAGGAATCGTTGACTCATGAATGCAGTAAGGTATCAAATAATCTTAAGATGGTCTTGGTTTGATGCCTATTTCAGTAAAAACTTCCTGCTTAGATCTTAAAAAGGGTTTCATTCAGTGGAATCCGCTTCCGTTCTCCATGAATTCCTTTTGGAGTGCCTTTGCCAACCGCCACGATCATATTGATTTCAGCACCTTTGGGAAGTTTGAGTGCTTTTCTGACCAATTTTGGGTCAAAGCCTTCCATGGGGCAGCTATCAAAGCCATGTGCGGTTATAGAGAGTATGAAAGTTTGCGCAGCTAATGCGCAGGATTTATGAACCAAAACGCGATGATCTCGGTTTCCATTTACGCGCATGAAAGGGTTGCTGAATCCCTTGACAAAACAGATGATTCTTCGAATAAGTGTGGAAAATCCAAACCAATCGCGGCGATATACCAACGGCATCAACTCTCCATAGGATTCAAGTCCCCGTATGTCTCTTTTGGTAGGTTCTTTATCCCCAATCGATTTTTTAACATTATTGTAGTTCCAGCGTGCATGTTTTTTCCAATGATCTCTACGGGTAACAAAAACCATAAGGTGTTTGGCTGTTCGAGCTGCCGACTGATTAAGAC
>JBEDAP010000091.1:0-7465 GCA_041177705.1 Bacteroidota bacterium | reverse complement strand
TATAGGGACGTATGCTCATGCTCAATGGGTTAATATGGTTAAAATTTTATGTTAGTTAAAATACAAAAAATTTCTACTGCCTGCGCTATATTTGAGCTCTTATTCAAACTAGATATTTAGTTTATCTATTATTTAAGTCAATCAAAAATATATTATGCATCACGTAGCTGATCCTTCTCGTTATTCTAAAATACCTTATCGCCGTTGCGGGAACAGTGGGTTAGTATTACCTGCAATTTCTGTTGGACTCTGGCAAAATTTCGGACATGTAGATCTTCGCTCCACTTACGAGCAAATACTCTATACAGCTTTTGATTTGGGGATTACTCACTTCGACTTAGCCAACAACTACGGTCCTCCTCCCGGAAGTGCAGAATCCAATTTTGGTGATATCCTCCAAAAAGGATTTGGCGCTTATCGCGATGAGATGATCATTTCTACCAAAGCCGGTTTTACCATGTGGGATGGCCCTTATGGAGATTGGGGAAGCAAGAAATACTTGGTGGCGAGTTTGGAGCAAAGTTTAAAGCGAATGCAACTGGAGTATGTTGATATTTTCTATCATCATCGTCCCGACCCCCATACACCCTTAGAGGAAACCATGGCCACCTTGGATTTGATGGTGCGTCAGGGTAAAACTTTGTATGTAGGGATTTCCAATTATCCAGCAGCATTGGCTGAAAAAGCGATTCACATGCTAAAAGCAATGGGAACACCTTGCTTGATTCATCAACCCAAGTACTCCATGTTTGAGCGAACTCCTGAACAAGGTTTGTTGGATGTGTTGGGCAAGGAAAAAGTAGGATGTATTGCATTTTCTCCTTTGGCACAAGGACTGCTCACGGATAAATATTTAAATGGAATACCGGAACAATCTCGCGCAGCGCGTCATCCTTCACTTAAGCCCGAACAAATTACACCTCAAATGTTGAATGTAGTGAAGCGTTTGAACGATCTTGCGCAGCGCAGGGGGCAAAAATTAGCAGAGATGGCTGTAGCCTGGCTTTTGAGAGACGACCGTGTAACATCTGTATTGATTGGAGCCAGCAAAGTCTCTCATGTAATGGATGCGTACAATGCACTGAATAATATCAGCTTTTCAGGACCCGAGTTGGAAGAAATTGATGAGATACTAAAAGCACTGTAACGATCAGATGTTATTTCGTTTGAGCTCGGATACTACGTAGTCTACAGCTCTCGCTGTGAGTGCCATATACGTTAGAGATGGATTGATGCAATTGCTGGATGCCATGCAGGATCCGTCCGTGATGAAGACGTTTTTAACAGCATGCATTTGATTCCATTTGTTTAGTACAGAAGTTTTTTCATCCAATCCCATTCTGGCTGTTCCCATTTCATGATTGGCATTTCCCGGGAATGACATGTTCTTGGTTTGCTGAATATTTTTCAATCCGATTCCCTCAAACAATTCATACATGGTTTTTGCTGCATCTTCAAAAATGGCCTTTTCGTTATCCTTGAATGAGCAGTCGATGGTTAGTCCAGGTCGACCAAAAATATCTTTGATGTCTTTATTCAACGTTACCCTGTTCTCAGCATACGGCAATGTTTCTCCGTAGTATCCGATATTAATTTTCCATTTCCCCGGGATTGAAGAATTTTCTTTTAGGGTTGCTCCTACATCTTGTGTTGGAATTCCTCTTTCTCGGGAAGCGCCACCTTGAAAATAATAACCGCGGATAAAATCTTTTTCCTGATTCCTGATATTTTTAAACCTCGGAATATAGATTCCTGTAGGCCTTTTACCGTAATAGTATTTATCATCAAGTCCTTCAATTTCTGCATTCACATAGGCTCCTTTGTGGTGATCCATCAAATGCCTTCCTACGATGTCATGATCATTTCCCATCCCGTTTGGAAAACGGTTGCTCGTTGAATTGAGCAGAATATGAGCTGTGCCAATCGTTGAAGCATTTAAAAAAATAATCTTTGCAGTGTATACATAGGTTTTCAAGGTTTCTCGATCAATGATCTCAACTCCAGATGCTCGTTGGGTTTTTTCGTCGTATATAATTTTATTGACCACCGCTCCGGTTCGGATGGTGAGTTTCCCTGTTTTTGCCGCTGCAGGGAGAGTAGAAGATTGTGTGCTAAAATATGCTCCAAATGGGCAGCCGCGGTGACAGAGGTTGCGTGCTTGGCAGGCGGATCTTCCATCCAACGGTTCGGTAATATTGGCTGATCGGGTCGGAATCAGTTTAATTCCATTAAACTGCTTTTCTAATTTTTCTTTTACATACAGCTCCCCACAGTTCAATCCAAACGAAGGTTGAAAAATTCCATCTGGTAAAACTTCCAATCCTTCTCGGGTTCCATTTACACCAATGAATTTTTCTACATAATCGTACCAGGGTGCAACATCCTTGTACCGAATGGGCCAATCAACACCGTGGCCGTCTTTTGCATTTGCAGAAAAATCTATATCGCTCCAACGTACAGAAATTCGTCCCCACAAAAGCGAACGACCCCCAAACACATCTGCTCGAACCCAGTCGTATCGTTGCTTCTCTTCATACGGATGTTCAAGATCTTTCACATAGAAGTGCTTATTGTCTTCTCCAATAGAATAATGCCGTGTTTGAACAGGGTAGTTTTTTTTATCTTCTACCGTGAGGCGGTTTCGGTGTTCGAGCTCCCAGGGGGACAATTGAGCGGTGGTATAATCTTTTACATGCTCCACCATGCTTCCTCTTTCCAAAATGATTGTTTCCAGTCCTTTTTCGCAAAGCTCTTTTGCCGCCCATCCACCACTGATACCGGAACCGATTACAATCGCGTCAAATTCAAATTTCTCAGCCATACATCCATTAAAATGTGGGAAAACAAATTTAATGATTCATGTTGGTTTTACTTTAATTTTATCGCCTTCAAATCTATAGTTATGGGTTCAGGAAAAAACATTCGCGTGCTGGTAGTAGGTTGTGGAAACATGGGCGCTTCCCATGCCAAAGCCTATACCTTGTTAGAGGGTATTGAAATATGCGGAATTGTGTCAACGGGGAAAAGCAAAGAAGTATTGAACGAAAAATTGGGAGGAGGGTATGCCTTGTTCAGTGACTACAAAGAAGCGTTGGATCAAACAAATCCGGATGCTGTTTGCATCTCTACTTATCCCGATACGCATGAAGCATTTGCAGTGATGGCATTTGAAAAGGGTTGCCATGTATTCATGGAAAAACCCATTGCTGATTCTGTTGCTGGTGCAGAACGCGTTGCAGCTGCCGCAAAAAAATCTGGTAAAAAATTAGTGATTGGCTACATATTGCGCCATCATCCATCTTGGATCAAATTCATTGAAATTGCACAACAACTTGGCAAGCCTTTGGTAATGCGCATGAACCTGAATCAGCAAAGTCACGGTTACATGTGGGATGTTCACCGCAATCTCATGAAAAGTTTGAGTCCCATTGTTGATTGCGGTGTTCATTATATCGACGTGATGTGTCAGATGGTTCGCTCTAAACCGGTGCAAGTAAATGCAATCGGTGCTCGAATGACTTCGGATATTCCCGCAGACAATTACAACTATGGTCAGTTGCAAATACGTTTTGAAGACGGTTCGGTAGGTTGGTATGAGGCCGGTTGGGGACCGATGATGAGTGAAACCGCTTTTTTTGTAAAAGATGTGATTGGTCCCAAGGGATGCGTTTCGATTGTGGCCAAAGAAGCCGGAGCAGCTGGTAAATCGGATTCCGTTAACGATCATACAAAAACCGAATCGTTACGTTGGCACCATGCGGATATTGATGCAAAGAACGAGTTCATCAAAAAAGACGATTGGATTGATCTGACCGATGAACCGGATCATCAGGAGCTTTGCAACAGGGAGCAAGCCTATTTTCTTAAAGCCATTCAGGAGGATCTTGATTTAACCGATCATGTGGAAGATGCTGTAAATAGCCTTCGTATTGCATTTGCATGCGACGACAGTGTAAAAACAGGAAATTCTGTTTTACTCTAGGGATATTTCTGTTTTGATAAAATTAACATAGACTACTACTCTTAGTTTAGGCCTTCGTTGGGGCGTGCACTACCTTTGTTCCATGGTCATCGAATTAATTAAAAACCGGTCTGATATTGGTGCAGGAACCCGTGGTTCCGATATGGGTGTTGATGCCATGGAAATCGCTGCGATTAATGGCAACGATGATTATTTTCATCGCCATCTTTATCGGGATGTTGAAACGCATAACGAAACCATTTATCAAAAAAACACATTTACGTTTGCCAAACGAATCGAAAGTGTATACGAACAATGCAGTCGCGTTTCAGATGCAGTTTCCGATGTTATTTTACATAAGAGATTCCCTATTGTATTGTCTGGAGATCATTCTTCCGCATTAGGTACAATCAGCGGAATTAAAAAAGCCTTTCCCAATAAAACCTTGGGTGTAATTTGGTTGGATGCTCATGCAGACATCCATTCCCCCTATACTTCTCCGTCAGGCAATATTCACGGAATGCCATTAGCAGCTGTATTGGGATTGGATAATGTTGAAAACAAAATCAATGATATAGAATCTCCAACGGTAAACTTTTGGAATCGAATGAAATCGATTGGTACGGAAGGTCCCAAGCTCTTGCCATCTCATTTGGTTTATTTTGGATTGAGAGATTATGAAGAGGAAGAGATGAAAACCATTCAGCGTCATTGTATTCCATTTTACAAAGTAGAGGAAGTGAGATATCGGAGTATAGAAAATTGCGTACAGGAATGCTTAGAGCAATTGGAGGGGTGTGATTTGATTTACATCTCGTTTGATGTGGATTCCATGGATTGCGATAGTATTTCTTATGGTACGGGCACTCCTGTACCCACCGGATTTTTACCCAATGAAATCATGGGCATCCTGGATGAGCTTTGGAAAAGCAACAAAGTGGTTTGCTTAGAGTTAGCTGAAATAAATCCCTTATTAGATAACAAGGGGAATCGCATGGCAGAGACTGCTTTTCAGGTTTTAAGCCATATTTCAAAAAGAATCGGGGATTGATTATTTTTAAACGATCCAACAGGTATCCCCGAATATGTACGAGCAATTAGTAAAAGAATTTTCAGGCGAACTTTATGTAGAGCACTCAACGCTTGATGAGGCGATGCGTACTATTTATTCTACAGATGCATCTGAATACCAAGAGCGGCCTCTAGGTGTTGCCATCCCTCATACTGTATCCGATATTCAAGCATTGATCCGTTGGGCAAGTATCAATCAAAAAACACTGATTCCTCGTGCGGCAGGAACATCGTTAGCAGGACAAGTAGTTGGAAATGGAATGGTAGTAGATATTTCAACCTATTTTGGATCTATACTGGAATTGAATGTGGAAGAAAAATGGGTGCGGGTTCAGCCAGGCGTTATTCGAGATGATCTAAATGCCTATTTGAAATCGGTTGGATTGATGTTTGGTCCGGAGACCTCCACTTCAAGCAGAGCTATGATTGGAGGTATGATTGGAAATAATTCGTGTGGACTTCATTCCATTGTATGGGGCTGCACACGTGATCATCTATTGGAAGCAAAGGCATTGTTGGATGATGGGCAAGAGGTAGTTTTCAAAGAAACCAATCGAGAAGACTGGTTGAAAAAATCAAGGCAGCAAAACAGCGAAGGAAGAATTTATCAGGAATTAGGCTTGTTGGTTGGTGATGTAAACAATCGAAACATCATTTCGGATTCTTATCCTCAAGCGGCTATTCACAGAAGAAATACAGGTTATGCATTGGACGCTCTGTGCAACGCGATGGAAAATAAACAAGACCTGAATGTTGCAGCGTTGATTGCAGGTTCTGAAGGAACTTTGTGTATTATAACAGAAGCTAAGTTAGCCCTGATGAATTTACCACCTGCTCATAAAGCAGTTGTTGCAGTCCATGCTCAAAAAATTAGCGAAATTTTATTGGCTAATTTGGTTGCTTTGGAACATCGCTGTTCTGCTTCTGAATTGGTAGATGATTTCATCTTGGAATTCACTGAGCATCATCCTGAATATTCATTGCAACGTGGTTTTATAGAAGGACATCCCAAGGCAATCTTGATGGTGGAATTCTTTCACGATGATTTTCAAGAATTGCTGAAGCAATGTGAAGGATTGGTTGACCAACTGAAGTCCAAGAATTTGGGTTATGCGTATCCTATTTTAGTGGATCAAGAAACCGATCAGGCTTGGAATTTGAGAAAAGCTGGCTTGGGATTGTTGAGAAATCTACCCGGTGATGCTCGTCCCGTTAATCTCATTGAAGATTGCGCTGTCACCCCTCAGGATTTACCTGCCTATATCGCAGAGGTTGAAGATTTATTGAAGTCCAAGCAAATTTCCTATTCCATGTATGCTCATGCGGGAGCAGGAGAGATTCATGTGGAGCCCATCATCAATTTAAAAACGCCAGAAGGGAAAAAACAATTTAGAGAGGTATTGGAATCAACAGCTCATTTGGTAAAAAAATACAAAGGATCACTGTCAGGTGAGCATGGCGACGGAAGACTGCGTGGAGAATTTATACCTCTTGTTTTGGGAGAGAAAGCTTTTCGCTTGATCCAAGATGTAAAAAAAATATTTGATCCTACATCCATTTTCAATGCAGGTAAGATTGTGGATGTGCCTCCTATGGATACACATTTGCGAAACGATGCATTTGCAAAAAAAGAATTCATATCAACCTATTTTGATTACGGTGCATCGGGGAGTTTATTGCACTTGACTGAAAAATGCAGCGGTTCCGGTGATTGCCGCAAGACCGAAATTACAGGAGGCACTATGTGCCCCAGTTTCATGGCTACGCGAAGTGAAAAAGATACCACCCGAGCTCGAGCCAATGTACTGAGGCAATATCTTACCGAGCCCATTGATCATCGAACGGACATTGAAGAAGTGAAACATATTATGGACTTGTGTTTGTCGTGCAAGGCTTGTAAGAGCGAATGTCCAACCCAAGTCGATGTCAGTAAGATGAAGGCAGAGTTTATGCAAGCGTACCACGAGAAAAAAGGAATTCCATTTAGAACAAAATTGATTGCCGGTTTTTCAAAGCAAATGAAAATCGCTCCTTTGTTGCCTGGAGTTTATAATGCGGTGGTAGGAAATACACAAATCAAGAGGTGGGTGAATAATTTGATTGGATTTCATCCAGAT
Organism: Bacteroidota bacterium; assembly: GCA_041177705.1. Taxonomy (GTDB): domain Bacteria; phylum Bacteroidota; class Bacteroidia; order Chitinophagales; family Chitinophagaceae; genus Pollutibacter. Next base: position 316 of record JBEDAP010000091.1, on the reverse strand, counting down.
CGTAGTATGCCTAAAGTTGGTTCAATCTCTTTGCGTACCTGGATGATCCAGCGAAAATCAAAAAGCTCATCTTCGCTTCGAAAATTATATTTATTTGTTGATGAATTTACCAATCACATCGATGTAGAAAAAGGAAAGAAGACGGTTCATTTAATGGAAAAATTAGGATATGAAGTTTGCACGATTGATCATCCGGATAGCGCAAGAAGTCAGTTGTCAAAAGGGTTCTTAAAAGAAGCCAAAGAAATCGCTAATCAACAGGTTAAGCTATTTACCTCATTGATTCAGGAAGATACTCCGTTGGTAGGTATAGAAC
>JBEDAP010000090.1:0-13989 GCA_041177705.1 Bacteroidota bacterium | reverse complement strand
GCAAAGTGGTGCTGATTTATTCATCACCGGAAGAAATTCTCAAAAACTGGAAGAACTTGCCCAAAGGCTAGGCCTATCTGACTCGCAATTTGCGCAAGCAGATCTCACAAAGGCTGATCAGGTGGCTGCCTTGTCTCAACAGGTCATATCCAATTGGGGAGCACCAGAAATACTCGTGAATGCCTCCGGTATTGGGATCATCAAATCTGTGGATTTACTATCTGTTGAAGAATTCACTCAAACGCTGAATGCCAATCTGCTGGCACCATTTCTACTGGTAAAAGCATTTTTGCCCTCCATGAAAGAAGCAAAAAAAGGATTGATCATCAATATACCCGGAGTATTGGGTAAGGTTCCTATGGCAGGCGCAGCAGCCTATTCGGCAAGCAAATATGGGTTACTGGGGATGATGCAAAGTATCCGTGAAGAGTTGAAGCGTACCGAGATTCGCATTACCAATATTTTTATGGGTGGAGTGGACTCTCCATTTTGGGACACGATTGATCTCAAGGTTCAAAAAGAAAAAATGATTCGGGAAGAAGAAGCCGCTCGTTCCATTTGGTTTTTGTGCCAGCAACCCATTAGTGGAGTTGTTAGTGAAATGGTATTGCAGCCTTTTAATCACCAGGCTATTTAATCAAAGCATGGTTCCCTTTAAGAATAGGTAGGCGCAATTGAAATAAATGATTACGCCGGTTACGTCTACCAGCGTTGCTACGAAAGGAGCTGAAGATACCGCTGGGTCAGCTCCCAATTTTTTCAATGCAATAGGCAACATGGATCCGGAAATGGTTCCAAAAAGAACAACTCCGACAAGACTGATACCAACAACGATTGCTACTAAAAAAGCATGTGGACCATATACGTCTGGGAAAATTTGAGACCAGAGCATGACTCGTACAAAGCCGATTAAGCCCAATACGGTTCCTAAGAGAATGCCGGAAATAATTTCTCTTCTCATTACATTCCACCAATCCGCTAAGGTTACTTCGCCTACTGTTAAAGCTTGGATGATCAAGGAAGATGCCTGAGACCCCGTGTTGCCTCCACTGGAAATGATCAGCGGAATGAAAATCGATAGAATCAAGGCCTTATCCAATGCGTGTTCAAACGATGCCATCGCAGTTGCTGTGAGCATTTCACCTAAAAACAAAACAATCAGCCAGCCAACTCGTTTCTTGAAAAGTTTGAAAATGGATATTTCCAAATACGGTTCTTCAAGCGCTTCGGTACCTCCCATTTTCTGCATGTCCTCGCTGAACTCTTCGTTGGCAACCCAAAGAACGTCGTCGATGGTTACGATTCCAATCAGGATATTGTTGTTGTCAACTACCGGCAAGGCCACACGGTTATTCATTTTGAAAACCTGGTTCGCCTCTTCCTGGTCGTCGTACACATTCAATTCAATGTATCTCCCATCGGTTAGTTCACTCACGAGTCGATCCGGCGGAGAAAGTAAAAACTCTTTGATTCGAACGTCATCCACCAATTGTCCCTGATCGTTGATTACATAAATCACGTCAATGGTTTCCGACTCTTTTCCAACTTCACGTATATGGTCCAATACTTCAGCGATGGTCCAGTCGGCCTGCACTGCGATGTAATCCGGCGTCATCAACCTCCCCACACTTCCTTCGGGGTAGCCTAAAAGCGACAAGGTAATTTTTCGTTCTTCCGGATTCAAGAGTTTGATGAGTTCTCGAACGGCCTTTGGTGGAAGCTCCTCTAAAAACGATGTACGGTCGTCGGCAGGTAATTCGTTGAGTAGTGCAGCTAGCTTCAGCGGATTGAGCTCCTGAATGATTTCTTTTTGAATACCCAGCTCCAATATTTTGAAGGTGCTTGCGGCTCGATGGATGGAGAGCGCGGCAATGATATAGGTAGCTTTCGACTCGTTTTCTTCGATGAGTTGTGCAACATCGCTGATGTTCAGCTCATCCAAAAAGAGATGCAATTGCTCCTTGTTATCCTGTTGAAGCAAGTGCTCAAATTGAGCCTGTAATTCCATATGTTCATTGAGCTGAATCAAGGCCAGTCCTCTATTTTTGCGAAAATAGTCATAGTTTTCAAGCTTGCAATATTAAGTTATGATCCAACCGTATTTGGTGATTTTACCAAGCAAACAAAGAGGGAGAGGGGTGTATACGCAAGAGCCCATTCCAGCCGATACCATCCTTGAAATTTCGCCTGTGATTGTCATGAACAGCGATGACCGCCTTCATTTGGATAAGACTCTTCTGCATGATTATATTTTCGAATGGAATGGAGAAGCAAAACAATGTTGTGTGGCATTGGGTTATATATCTATTTACAATCATTCCTATGCTGCCAATTGCGTATACGATATGGATATAGAAAATGAATGGATGACCATCAAATCTGTTCGAGAAATCCAAAAGGGAGAAGAGTTGTTTATCAACTACAATGGAAGCTGGAATGATACCAAGCCCGTATGGTTTGATGTTAAATAATTTAGAGAAAGCACGATCGAATTAAGTATTCCTGATTAACTTACTCTTGTATTAAACTGTTTCGGTGAATCAATTTCTTTTTTTAATAGGATTTATGGGCTCGGGCAAGAGTCATATGGCCAAAAAGCTCGCTGTAATTGCTCATATTGAGGTTATGGATTTGGATCAAATTATAGAGAATGAGGAGGGTATGAGCATCCGTGAGATTTTTAGTCAAAAGGGAGAAGAGGCATTTCGTCAAATCGAATCCAATGCATTGAGGCAATTGGTAAATCGACTCTCTAGTCTAGCCGACAATCGTGTCTATGTGATTTCTTGTGGAGGAGGAACACCTTGTTTTCATGGGAACATGGAATGGATGAACGAGCATGGTGTTACTGCTTGGCTGAATCCATCCAATGAAATTTTAGTTGAGCGTTTGCAGAAAGAGAAAGAACATCGGCCCTTGATTGCTGCATTAGATGACAAAGGGCTTACAAAGTTTATTGCCGAAAAACTAAATGAGCGAGAGCCTTTTTATTCCAAAGCAAAGATTGTTTTACAAGAATCCGATCCATCGGTTGAATCCATTTTAAACTTACTTCAAAATGCATAAAAAAATCTATCGCATTGCTGCATTGCTTTCCATGTTTGCTGTTATTCTGGGCGCGTTCGGAGCGCATTGGCTGAAAAAGTATTTAACAGCTGAATCGTTGGCTTCCTTTCAGACAGCAACCACCTACCTCACCATTCACGCATTGGCACTCTTTATTGTAGGGAACCTATACAGACACTACAAGGAAAAGAAAATGATTGTCGTGTCTTACCTCATGATAACCGGTATCGTGTTGTTTTCAGGCTCCATTTATTTCAGAGTGTTTACTAACGCTGCTGCAGTAGGTGGATTTGATGCCGTTGTATTTATAACACCAGCGGGTGGTTTAGCATTTATAGTAGCATGGTTGTTGCTTTTTATTTCCATCCCAAAATCTGAAGAGAGGCATTCCTTCAAGGAGCGTAGGAGTAGTGAGTAAGTCTCATTTGAGCTAGAGTTTTCTGGTACCGGAAATAAATGTAATTTTGGAAAACCCATTATCTTTTCATGGCCAAAAGATCCAAGTCTTCTGCTTCCCCGTCTGACGAAGAAATTCTCCAAGAAGATAAAGAAGAAGTTATTGAAGTGAAGTCGCTCATCAAAGATGAGCGGACGCATAAAATTTTAGGCTCCTCACTGCTTTTCATTTGCTTTTTTCTTTTTGTTTCCTTTACCTCTTATTTGTTTACCTGGACGGAAGATCAGGATAAGATTCGCGACATGGGATCCAAAATTCTCATGCCCAACGAATTGGAAATAAGCAACCTGTTGGGAAGTTTTGGAGCCTATGTTGCCTTTGTTTTTTTTGAGTACGGATTTGGTATTGCTTCCTTTCTATTTTGCTCCTTGTTTTTTGTGTTGGGAGTAAATTTATTGTTCGATAAAAAAGTATTCTCCGTTTGGCGCAATCTTCGATATCTCATCATGGGCTTATTGGTGATCAGCGTTGGGGCCTCATTTTTTGCTGCAGACTCCTCTTTCAATTGGGGTGGGGCTTTTGGAAAATTCTCATCCGACTGGCTAAAGGGTGTAATCGGCTGGGCCGGAACTTTTGCCTTGTTGAGTCTCTCTCTTTTTGCTTATTCCATTTGGAGGTTCAACCCTATTTTCAAATGGCCTATGTTTAAAAAACAGGTTGAGACAACGGACAGCTCTTTGGAAACACCCATTGACCCGATACCTGAATCATTGCAACCTCGATTGGATCTCACGGAAGGAAATCAACTCAAAGAAACTCTATCAACAGCAGCGTTGAAAGAAGAACTTCCCGCAGACAAAGAAATGGATCTGGTTATTAAAGAAGAACCTCCCATGGCCGTATTGAATGAAGTGGTGGTTCCCGAAGAGCCAGTTGTAGTGCCTCAGCCCACTCCAGTTCAATCCGAAGAGTTACCTCTGGAAATAAAACCGGTGGTCAAAGAAGAAGCTATTTCTACAAAGGCTGCAGCGGTATTATCTTCTCCCAAATTTGACCCTATTGCAGATCTGAAAGGATATAAATACCCATCACTGGATTTGCTGGCGCAGCATTCTGGAGAGAAAATTGTCATGGATCAATCTGAGCTGGAGGCCAATAAGTCTCAGATCATGAAGACCCTGAAAAACTACGACATCGATATTCAAAAAATATTTGCCACGGTTGGTCCAACTGTTACACTTTATGAAATAGTTCCAGCCGCCGGTGTTCGCATCTCTCGGATCAAAAACCTGGAAGACGATATTGCACTTAGCTTATCGGCTTTGGGCATTCGTATCATTGCGCCTATCCCCGGCAAAGGAACAATCGGAATTGAGGTGCCCAATGTGAAGAAAAGTATTGTGGGCATGCGGTCTTTACTCGCCTCTGATAAATTCCAGAAAAATGATTTTGCCCTGCCGATTGCGTTGGGTAAGAAAATCGACAATGAAAATTTTATTGTCGACTTAGCTACCATGCCGCATTTGCTGATGGCAGGTGCAACGGGACAAGGTAAGTCTGTAGGATTGAATGCAATTCTGGTTTCATTGCTGTACAAAAAGCATCCATCTCAACTCAAATTTGTTTTGGTGGATCCCAAGAAAGTGGAGTTGAGTTTATACCGCATCATTGAAAAACATTTTCTTGCCAAGCTTCCTGGAGAAGACGATGCCATCATCACCGATACGCGTAAAGTGGTTAATACCTTGAATGCGTTGTGTATTGAAATGGATGAACGGTATGATTTACTCAAGGATGCAGGCTGTAGAAACATACGTGAGTATAACGAGAAATTTGTTTCGCGCAGACTCAATCCGGAAAAAGGACATAAGTTTTTGCCGTTCATTGTATTGGTCATCGATGAGTTTGCGGATCTTATCATGACGGCAGGCAAAGAAATTGAAACGCCTATAGCTCGTCTCGCTCAATTGGCACGTGCGATTGGTATACATCTTATCGTGGCTACGCAACGTCCTTCTGTCAATATCATCACAGGTACCATCAAAGCAAATTTCCCTGCACGTATTGCGTTTAAGGTTTCGTCCAAAGTAGATAGTCGTACGATCTTGGACATCGGTGGTGCTGAACAATTGATTGGAAGAGGAGATATGCTTGTATCTTATCAAGGTGAAGTAACCCGCGTTCAATGTGTATTTGTAGATACGCCGGAAGTAGAAAAAGTTGCGGAATTTATAGGAGGACAACAAGGGTATCCCAGCGCATTTGAATTGCCTGAAGTTGTTGATGAAAAAGATATGGAAGACCGTGAAGTTGATTTGTTGAGCAAAGATCCTTTGTTCAATGAAGCAGCGGCATTGATTGTTCAAAGCCAGATGGGTTCCACTTCACTTATTCAGCGTAGACTTAAATTAGGGTATAACCGGGCAGGCCGATTGATGGACCAACTGGAAGCGGCTGGAATTGTCGGTCCTAGTAAAGGGAGTAAGGTTCGCGAGGTGTTATTCAAAACCGAATACGAACTAGATCAGTTTCTCAAATCCATGGAATAATCTTTTCTTTGCATCTCAACGATAGCAATTAAGCATATGAAATCATTCGTATTGGGCCTCCTGACAGTAAGTATGTTTCTTAACATGTCTGTTCTTCATGCTCAGGCTCCCAAGGGAATGGGCAAGAGCGATCCGGAGGCTAAAAAAGTATTGGACGCAGTCAGTGCTAAATTCAAAACTTTCAAGAGTGTAAAAGCAAATTTTACATTGAAAATTGAAAACGGAGGTGGTAAAGTTCAGGGAACCAAAACCGGCTCTGTACTCATGAAAGGAGTTAAGTATAAAGTTTTGATTACCGGTCAGGAAATATATTGCGATGGAGCAACAATCTGGACCTACGATGTTGCTGCCAAAGAAGTTCAGATCTCAGCGTTGGATAACAGCAGTGGATCCATAACGCCTCAAAAACTATTCACTAATTTTTACGACAAGGATTTTCTATTTATTCTGAATCCCGATGTAAAACGTGCAGGTAAAACCTATCAAGTAGTTGAGTTAACTCCCATCGATAAAACCAAACCATTCTTCAAAGTATTGTTGGAGGTTGACAAAGCAACAAAAATCATCATGTCTACTCAGGTGTTTGAAAAAACAGGCAATCGTTATCTCTATGCCATCAATACCATTTCAACATCCACAGTTATTCCGGATGACACCTTCGCATTCAATGTAAAGAAATTTCCAGGCGTTGAGGTGATTGATTTGCGTTAGTTCCTATTTGCTTCCCCAGCGGAAACTTTTGATATCTAAACCCGCAAGATCCAAAACCCGATCAACTACCGTTGATGCAACTTCCTCTATGGTTGTTGGCTTACTGTAAAAGGAAGGGGTAGCTGGACAAATGATACCTCCGGCAAGAGTTACCTGTTCCATGTTTTTTATGTGAATCAGGTTGTAGGGGGCCTCTCTTACTACACAAATCAACTTCCTTCTTTCTTTGAGAACAACATCCGCAGCTCTGGTAATGAGATCATTGGAAATGCCATGCGCTATTCTTCCCAATGTGCCCATGGAGCAAGGAATGATGATCATGGTATCAAATTGACCCGATCCTGAAGCAAATGGGGCTTGAAAGTCTGTTTTATGGAATACCGGGAAGCCGGCGTGCTCGAATTCTTTGTTGTTGAGTTCCGTTTCCCAAACATCTCTGGCATTTTCAGAAAAGACCAATGCTACTTCTTGCCATTGCTGCTGCAGCCCTTTGAGCTTCCGAATTAGGATATCCGCATAGATTGAACCACTTGCACCCGTAACTGCTACCACTATTTTCCTCATATTCCTGATTGAATGAACATATAACAAGAAATAAGCCCTTTTGTTAGAAAAATACCCCTTTGTATTAGTAGGTTAGTTGATTTTTTAAAAAAGTTAAAAAAAAATTAAGGTTTGAGGCAATAGTAGAAACACGTATGTCGTTATAGCGATGGTTTTTCATAGGATATTGGATTTAAAACGGGCTGGATTTCTATCCTGGCCCTTTTTTTTATTAAAAAACCCTGCCGAAGCAGGGTTGATCAAGAGTTATTTTATTGGACTTCAGCCATTTGCGCAATGGCTTCGCTCTTGTAAGCTCCTTCGTCCAGTTTCTTTTTCGTCTCCTCAAAAGCTTTCAGGGTTAAACGTATATCCTCGTCGCTATGCACTGCAGTCGGGATGAGGCGGTATATAATATGTCCCTTAGGAATTACCGGGTATACCACAATCGAACAGAATATATTGTAGTTCTCGCGTAAATCGGTTACCATGTAGGTAGCTTCTTCCACTCCACCTTTCATGTAAACAGGGGTAACCACAGAATCGGTTTTCCCGATATCAAATCCTTTTTCTTTCAATCCATTTTGAAGCTTCAATGCATTTTCCCAAAGTTTGTCTTTCAACTCCGGTTTTGTTTTCAAAAGTTCCAATCGCTTCAGGTTTCCAATAACCAATGGCATTGGAAGTGATTTGGCAAAAATTTGACTGCGAATGTTGTAACGTACGTAATCGATGATTTTTTTGGGACCAGCCACAAATGCTCCGATCGATGCCATTGATTTTGCGAAGGTTGAAAAATAAAGATCTATTTCATCCTGAACGCCTTGCGCTTCACCTGCACCAGCACCTGTTTTTCCGAGTGTTCCAAAACCATGAGCGTCGTCAACCAAGAGCCTAAATTCATACTTTGATTTCAAGGCAGCAATTTCCTTGAGCTTTCCTTGATCGCCAGCCATTCCGAACACGCCTTCCGTGATCAAGAGAATCCCGCCTTGTTTATTTTTTTCGATCAAGGCTGTAGCGCGTTGCAACTGTTTTTCGCAGTCGGCAATGTCGTTGTGTTTGAAAACAAACCGGTGACCGGTATGCAATCTCAACCCATCGATGATACACGCATGGCTTTCTGCATCGTATACAATTACATCGTGCCTGGAGCACAATACATCAATCAAGCTCATGATGCCCTGATATCCGAAATTGAGAAGGATTGCATCTTCTTTGTGCTCAAATTCAGCCAATTCTTTTTCCAGCAGTTCATGTTGATTGCTGTTTCCGCTCATCATGCGGGCGCCCATGGGGTAGGCGAGCCCATAGGCTGCTGTAGCATCGGTATCTGCTTTTCTCACTTCCGGATGGTTGGCCAGTCCGAGGTAGTTGTTCAAACTCCAAACAATTTTTTCTTTCCCTCTGAATTTCATGCGACTTCCAATCTCTCCCTCCAATTTGGGGAATGCAAAATATCCGTGTGCACGTTCGCGGTGTTGACCTATGGGTCCATAGTTTTTAATTAATCGCTCAAAAATGTCTGCCATGGGCTTTAAGTGTTGATTGATGTGTTGCAAAGGTAATTTATTTAAAAATATTTTTCCCCCGTATAGTGTTTATAACTCGACTCTGGTTGCGTTCCCCTTTCCTTTAAATTTGTTGGAACTGATTATAAATATTCGTCCATGAAGCAACTTCTTTCTCTGGCTTTTTTACTTCTGGTTTTGACTGGACAGGCCCAGGTCCAAAAAAGCAACAAAAGCCAAGCCCCTAAACTGGTGGTTGGTATAATGGTTGATCAAATGCGCTGGGATTATCTGTACCGCTTTCAGCATCGTTATGGTGAAAATGGTTTCAAGAGAATTTTGCGTGAAGGCTTCAGCAATGAAAACACATTCATACCCTATGCCCAAACCGTAACTGCAGCAGGGCATGCCTGCGTATATACTGGATCTGTTCCGGCTATCAATGGCATCATGGGCAACGATTGGTATGACAGATCGTTGAAGAGAACGGTCTATTGCTCAGAGGATGATTCTGTAATGATCCTGGGTGGTTCAGGAAAAGGAGAGCCCATGTCTCCAAAAAACATGCTTGTTACTACGGTATCAGACGAGTTGAAATTGGCTACCAATTTCAGGTCAAAAGTAGTTGGGGTAGCCATCAAAGACAGAGGTAGCATTCTTCCTGCTGGACATAGTGCAGATGCCGCCTATTGGTACGAATCGAGCTCAGGAAAATTTGTGACGAGCTCCTGGTATATGAAAGAATTGAGTCCCTGGGCACAGGCGTTCAACAATCGCAATATGGTAGATTCCTTTTATCGATTGGACTGGAAATTAAGTCAGCCTTTTGAATCGTATACTCAATCCGAAACTTCAAGCCCTGCTTACCAAAAAAATCCGTTTCCGCGTAGTTTGCAATCCAGTGTAGGAAAAAATTATGGCACCATTGCTTCAACTCCTTGGGGCAATACACTCACATTGGCTTTTTCAAAAGCAGCTATTGAAGCTGAATCCATGGGTATAGATAGCATCCCCGACTTATTAGCAATCAGTTTGTCTTCTCCTGATTACATTGGTCACGCATTCGGTCCCAATTCAGTTGAGGTAGAGGATAACTACATCAAACTCGACAAAGACCTAGCGGAATTTTTTGCTTACCTCGATAAAAAAGTGGGGAAGGGAAATTATTTGTTCTTCCTTACTGCCGACCACGCAGTGGCGCATGTACCCGCGTTTATGCAATCCAATCAAATGCCTGGCAAGTCCATGAAAGTAAATAAGGTTGCAGAAACTGCCACGATGAAAAAGTTCGGGTTAAAAAAATTGGTAGAGGCTTCTGCCAATTATCAGATTTATTTAGACAGAAACAGCATTGATTCAGCTGGTGCAGATTTCAAGCAAGTGAAAACCTATTTCATACAAGAGTTGAATAAAGATCAAGATGTTTTACTCGCTTTTGATAACGAGAATATTGCATCAGCCAATTTACCTGCAGAATTCAAAGAAATGTTTTTGAAGGGATACAATTCCAAATTGGGGGGAGATATTCAAGTGGTGTACAGACCAGGTTATTTCTTTGGAAATGCAACAGGTACAACGCATGGTTCTATGTATCCATACGATTCTCATATTCCCTTGTTGTGGATGGGCTGGGGCGTGAAGCAGGGTGTATCTCATCGGAAAGTGTACATGTCAGATATTGCCGGAACAGTGGCCGCATTATTGAAAATTCAAATGCCCAGCGGCAATGTGGGAACAGTAATTCATGAACTGATCAAATAGGTAAAAGCATGCAGCAGTATTTGGATTTATTGAAACATATTTTAGAAAACGGTACAGAGAAAAGCGATAGAACTGGCACAGGAACGCGCAGTGTCTTCGGGTATCAAATGCGTTTTGATTTATCGGAAGGTTTTCCCATGGTAACAACGAAGAAACTTCATCTAAGAAGTATCATCCATGAGTTGCTCTGGTTTTTGAAAGGCGAAACCAATATTCGTTACCTGAAAGAAAATGGTGTTAGCATATGGGACGAATGGGCAGATGAAAATGGTGAACTGGGTCCAGTGTATGGCAAACAGTGGAGATCTTGGACCGGTGCCGATGGAAAAACATACGACCAGATTGTAGATTTGATTCATCAAATTAAGACCAATCCAGATAGCAGAAGATTGATTGTAAGTGCATGGAATGTTGCGGAATTGCCTCAAATGGCCTTGATGCCCTGTCATTCTCTTTTTCAATTTTATGTTGCAGATGGTAAATTGTCTTGTCAACTTTATCAACGTTCGGCAGATGTATTTTTAGGTGTACCCTTCAATATCGCCTCGTATGCATTGCTCACATTGATGATAGCGCAGGTTTGTGATTTGAAGCCTGGAGATTTTGTACACAGCTTCGGAGATGTTCATTTATACAACAACCACATGGAGCAGGCACAAACCCAGTTGCATAGAACTCCGTTTCCGTTGCCAACCATGAAATTAAATCCTGGGGTAAAAAGTATTTTTGATTTTGTTTACGAAGATTTCACGTTGGAAAATTATCAATCGCATCCTGCCATCAAAGCACCTGTTGCGGTTTAAACACGATAGCATGACCATATCATTAGTAGTAGCAGCCGGAGAAGATCATTCCATTGGAAAAGACAATGGACTTCTTTGGAAGTTGCCTGACGATATGAAGTTTTTCAAAAATCTTACCTGGGCCATGCCGGTAATCATGGGAAGAAAAACATTTGAATCCATGGGTTCAAAACCCCTCCCGGGCCGAATCAATATTGTCATTTCACGGAATACAGATCGATTGTCGAATCCACCCCTGTTGCAATACTGTTCAAGCTTGGATGAAGCCATTCAGCTGGCTAAAAAAACAAATTGCAAAGAAGCATTTATCATTGGTGGTGGGGATATTTACAAGCAATCCATGGTTAGCGCTGATTGTATATACATGACCCGAGTAGAAGCATGTTTTCCGGATGCTGACACTTTTTTCAGTCCATTTTCCGAAACTGATTTTGAAATGATCGAAGTCAGAGAGCATTCTGCAGACGAGAAACATGCGTATGCTTTTCGCTTTGAAACATGGCGAAGAAAAGTATAACACATTGGTTGATGTATACTTCGTTTGAATTAGCTTTTCGATATATCCGCTACTTTTTTACTGCAGACAATGGCAAGGGGCATGGCATCCATTCACCTTTTGTTTTTTCTTTTGTGCAAGAGGTTTTAATCAAATCCAGAAAATCCCATGATGTGTTTATTCCAATTGAGAATAAGCGAAGGGAGCTGAAAGCTTCCAATCAAATGATCGATGTTTTGGATTATGGTGCAGGCTCAACAACTGGAAATAGGCCTCAGCGTTCCGTTGGATCCATAGCTAAAACTGCTGCAAAACCAGCCCGATTTGGCCGATTGATGTATCACCTGGTTCAGTTTTACCATGTGGAATCTGTTTTAGAGCTGGGAACATCGTTGGGCTTGTCAACTCGTTATTTAGCAGCCGCGCTGCAAAAGGGTTCTGTTATTTCCATTGAAGGTTCTCCTGAAATAGCGAGGTTTACTTCATCCAGTCTTCAGCAGGAAGGGTACAAGCATGTAAAAATTATAGAAGGAGAGTTTGATGCAAGACTTCCAGAGGCTCTTTCGAGTCTGACTGGCAGAAAGCTTGTGTTTTTTGATGGCAACCATCGGTATGAACCAACCATGCGGTATTTCAACGAAGTAATGGCCGGTTGCTCGGAAGAAGACATTCTTGTGTTTGACGACATTCATTGGAGTCGGGAAATGGAAAAAGCCTGGCAAGAAATTAAAAATAACAAACAAGTTACCCTTACTATTGACCTGTTTTTTATAGGGCTGGTATTTTTTAGAAAAGAATTCAAGGAAAAACAGGATTTTATTATCCGTTTCTAACTTCGAGAAGCAAACTGCAACCTGAATTTGATTAGATTTGTGCTCTCAATTCAGCTCCATGATCGTTGGTGTTTTAAAGGAAGTCGCCCCCGAAACAAGAGTTTCACTGATCGCTGAAGGCGCAGCACAATTGGTAAAGAAAAATATTTCCGTTTGGATTGAAAAAGGTGCAGGAGAAAATGCATTTTGTTCTGATAGCGATTATCAGGCAGCAGGTGCAGAAATAAAGTCTGCACAGGAAATCGCACAAGGAGCAGATGTGGTATTATCGATTCATGCCCCCAGCATAGAATTTAAATCTGGGGTTGTTCTAATTGGCATGTATCAGGCTCGTTTTGAAACGGAAAGGATTCGCAACTGGAACGAGAAAGGGATTGTTGTTTTTAGCATGGATCTCTTGCCAAGAACTACACGAGCACAAAGCATGGATATCTTATCCAGCCAGGCTAACATTGCAGGTTACAAAGCTGTGATCACTGCCGCCTCCGCTTATGGAAGATACTTTCCCATGTTCATGACAGCTGCAGGAAGCATTGCTCCGGCTAAAGTGTTGATATTAGGAGCGGGTGTTGCCGGACTTCAAGCCATAGCAACAGCGAAAAGATTAGGGGCTGTTGTTGAAGTGTTTGATACAAGACCAGCTGTTAAAGAAGAAGTTCAGAGTTTGGGTGCCAAGTTCATCGAAGTTCCCGGCGCTGCCGATGCTTCGGCTGCTGGAGGATATGCCGTAGAGCAATCCGAAGAATACAAGCGCAACCAGCAAGCAAAAATTGCTGAAAGTATTGCCAAAGCCGATATAGTTATTACAACCGCACAAATACCTGGCAAAAAAGCGCCGATCCTTATCACGGAGGATATGCTGAATGCCATGCGCAATGGAAGTGTCATCATCGACTTGGCTGCTTCCACCGGAGGAAACACTCCTGTAACAAAAAATAGAGAAACAGTTCAGTACAGAGGCGTATCTATTATTGGCGATAGCAATCTTCCTGCTACCATGCCTTCCGACGCCAGCAAATTGTACGGAAAAAATATTTTGAATTTTCTTCAGTTGATGATCGATAAAGAAGGAAAACTGAATCCGGATGTAAACGACGATTTAGTAATCGGTTCAAGAGCTAAATCATAAACAAGTAAATCGAAGCGTATGGATCAAATCTTAAACTGGCTTGCATCTCATCAGGAAATGATTTACGTAGTTGTCCTCATGATTTTCGTGGGCATCGAAGTAATTGGACGAGTTCCCAGCGTATTGCATACCCCCTTGATGAGTGGTGCCAATGCTATTCACGGTGTGGTAATCATAGGCGCAATCATTG
>JBEDAP010000089.1:0-4197 GCA_041177705.1 Bacteroidota bacterium | reverse complement strand
GTATGATTCCAGTGACCGCCCCCGTTGTTTCGAACTGCAGGAGAAATGGAACCGGCTTGAGCCACCAATTCTTCCAACGATTTATTTTCATGCGCTGTTCCTGCAATGGCTTTGTTCAGATTATCTACATAGGCTTGATGATGTTTGCCGTGATGAATTTGCATCGTCAAGGTGTCAATATGCGGCTCCAATGCATCGTGTGCATAGGGTAAAGGTGATAATGTGAATGGCATAGATTTTAATTTTAGAACGCAAAGATATTTTAAAAATAAATGAGAGGGACCGCTTACTTATTTTCTCCTTGCCCTAAAAAACGATTTCATCAATTCAGATGCCTCCTCCGCTAAAACTCCAAAAATAAGTTCCGTTTTGGGATGAAAAGGATTATTGTCGCCAGTGTATACCTGATGACCGCTCTTCACGTCTGCAGCACCCCAAACCAGTCTTCCTATTTTGCTCCAATACAAAGCCCCTGCACACATCAAACAAGGCTCAACCGTAACATACAAGGTTGCATCGGGCAAGTATTTGGACCCTAAGGCATTGAATGCAGAAGTCAACGCAATGATCTCAGCATGTGCTGTAGGATCATTCAATTTTTCAACCATGTTATACCCACGGGATATAATACGGTTATCCATAACAACAACGGCACCCACCGGAACCTCACCCTCAGCAAATGCTTTTTCTGCCTCTTTCAAGGCCCATTTCATGAAATGTTCATCGGGATGTTCCATGTTCAATTTTTTTGATCAATTGGTCAATGGCTTGTTTCATGTCTTTGAATACCTCTTCATACTGTTGCATCTCCTGGTGAACAAAAACGAAAAACACATCCATTCCCTTTTTCGATTTCTCTACCGCTTCAATTAACCCCTGCTTTTGAAGACGATAAGCTTCCCGGGTTCTCCTCTTGAGTAAATTGCGATCCACTGCTTTCTTGAAATACCTGGAGCCCACAGAAACACCCATTTGCAATTCGGGTGAGTTGACTTCCCTACTGATAAAGTAAACCAGAAAACTGCCAGCTCTAAACTTCTCTCCTTTCTCAAAAAGCTCCCTGATCCTTATATAGGATTTCAATCGCTCGTGCTTTTTGAGGGTCTGCTTCATATACAAACAAAAATAGCCCCAGATTTGGCATCCGGGGCTACAATTATTTCAAAAACCTAGTGGTTATTTGAGTTTGCTTTCGTCGGAAACAGAGAGTTTTTTACGTCCTTTTTTTCTGCGGCTCGCTAAAACAGCTCTTCCGTTTGCAGTTTGCATACGCTTTCTGAATCCATGTACGGATTTTCTACGTCTGCGATGAGGTTGAAATGTACGTTTCATAATACTTAGTTTTCCTTTGTTTTGAAAGAATGACCGGGAGAAGCGGTCTTTACTGTTCAATGATCCTCAGGTCACCACACCCGTGGATTTGTGAAAGGACGGCAAAGTTAAGGTTTTTAGGGGACCTGCGCAAATCTTAAGAAAGCTTTGCTGTGAATGCCTGGAGCGCCTGGCCCCAAAACATCCCGGCTGCTTGCTCAAAAGATGCAACATCCCCCGTTGTATAAAAACGAAATGTTCCCCCTTTCTCTAAACGCGTCTCCATCTCAGGATGACGTTGGAGGTAATGAGCTAGGCTTTCTGCAACAATTTCACCTTGTGAAACTACTTGAATATCAGGGGGTAACATGGCCCGAATGCGTGGATACAACAAAGGGTAATGGGTACAAGCCAACAAAATGGTATCAATATCGTCGTGCTCGCTGACTAAGTTCAAAAGGCATTCCCGTATCACAGGATCGGATTTGGATTGATCCAAATAATCACCGGATTCTACCAATGGAACCCACGTGGGACAAGCCATCTGATGCACATGAACATCCGGAAACGACTTTCCAATTTCAATGACATAAGACCCTGATTCTACAGTACCCCGGGTTCCCAAAATACCTATATGTTTGGTTTCTGTATAATCGCCTATGACTTCTGTAGTTGGACGAATAACACCCAGAACTCGCTTCGTTGGATCTTCCCATTGTGGAAGATCTTTCTGCTGGATATTTCTCAATGCTTTCGCTGATGCTGTATTACAAGCCAGAATAACCAAGGGACAGCCCTGATCGAATAACCAACGTACAGCCTCAACCGTGTAGCGGTATACTGTTTCAAAATCGAGTGGACCGTATGGTGCGCGCGCACTATCTCCCAAATACAAATAGGAGTATGCGGACAATTGGGAGGCGATGGATTTCATCACCGTCAATCCCCCTAATCCGGAATCAAAAATGCCAATGGGACCTGTTGATTTCATCTAAAAAAAAGACCGAAACTAGGTTTCGGTCGGGTTTTTATTTTGCCGGCGGTTTAGGTGCCGTATCTATCTTTTTCTTAATGAGCGGTAGCAGATCATCTGCATCGGGTTGAACAACCAACGCCTCCTTCCTAAATACATAAGCATATCCATTGGCCTTAGCTACATCAGCAATCAACTGGTTGGCTTTTTGTGCCACGGGAGCCATTAACTCTTGCTGCTTTTGTTCCATCTGCTGCTGATATCCTTGCTCGTATCCCTGCAATTCAACCAAAAGCTTTTTCAATTTCTCTCTGTTGGCAGTTTTGATTGCAGCAGACCACTTGGTTGAGTCGGCTTTGTAAATGCTGTCTTGTCTGTTCAACTCCTTCAGGGTTTCTGCATAGTTGATTTGCAATGCGCTATCAAATTGCGCCATTTCAGCAGAAGCTTTTTTGTATTCGGGCATAAGCTGAACAACTTCGTCTATGCTAACATAACCTGTTTTGTTTTGAGCATTCAAAAAAGGATTGAAAGCCATCAAGGCAATCGCCACAGCACCCAACGTAAATAACTTTTTCATTTAATACTTGTTTGTTTTATTGAATTCGAAAATAGGCTTTTTTTATTTCCCAATCAGCTCCTTCAACACATCATCACTTCGGTCTAGCTTGGGGTCGGCAAATATAATGGTAATTCCTTCACTTTTATCAAGAATCAAATCGTACTGACGGGCAACAGCAAGCTTTTGAACAGCATTGTAAACCTTGTCCTGAATAGGTTTTACCAACTCTTGTCTTTTTTTAAATAGATCGCCCTCAAATCCAAAACGTTTCTTTTGGAGATCGCGCAATTCTTTCTCTTTGTTGAAAATATCGTCTTCGCGTTTTTTCAATAACTCCTCACTCAACATCACTTTCTCTGATTCAAAATTGCGATACAACTGATCCAACACCACTTGCTTATCATCAATTTCTTTTTGCCATTGAATACTAAACGCATCCAACTTCTTTTGCGCCTCCTGATACTCGGGAAGCTTTCCTAAAATATAACGCGTATCGATGATGGCATAGCGTTGAGCATGCAAGCTTGCTGAAAGTAACAACCCACAAACAAGCACTAAAAACATTTTTTTCATATGCATGTATTTAATTGATCGTGTTTATTCGGGCTCAAATCCAAGCATGAAGGTAAAGCGACTGGCATCGCGCAATCTGGACGTAGGTGTAATTCGATCCAAGCCAATACCATAATCAAAGCCTAGCAAACCAAACATCGGAAGGAAGAAACGCACACCCACACCCATCGCTCTTCTCAAGCGAAACGGATTCCACTCTTTAAAGGAATACCATCCATTGGCAGCTTCGTAAAACGCCAAACCATAAATGGTACTGCTCGGATTGGTTACAAAAGGATATCGCATTTCCAAACTGTACTTGTTGAATATAGTAAAGAAGTTGCTTGCATTTTGTCGATCTGGATTGATGGTTGGATCCGAACTTTCATAAACAGGGTACCCTCTGTGTGCAACGATATCATAACCCAGCACTCCAAAGTTATTGGTCAGACCTGCATCACCCACCTGGAATCGCTCAAATGGTGAGATTGGCAAGTTTCGGTTGTATCTACCAATGAATCCGTATTTAGCAGCCATTCTCAACACAAATTGTCGGCTCTTGTCTTCTCCTGCAGGTTTTCCAATCGGCACAAACCACTCTGCATTGAATCTCCATTTGTGATACTCTACAAGCTTGAAAATATCCTTGCTGCTTACACCCCGAATAGCGGACCAAGGTGGCGTAAATGTTCCACTTAGCAAAAAGTTCGAACCACTTCGAGGAAAGATGGGTTGGTCAATAGATGTTCGTTGCAAGGCAACCTTAACGTTGAAGTTATTCGATATCCCTGTTGAAAAC
>JBEDAP010000088.1:0-3132 GCA_041177705.1 Bacteroidota bacterium | reverse complement strand
GAACTAAAAAAGCTCTACGCAGAAGAAATCGTTTTGCTGCAAAAAAGAATCAAATTACTGGAGATGCTTTCCAACTAATAAAATTTTAAAATGAATTTTATTTTAAGTATTAATAATAATACCCAAAAATAATATTCATTTCATCTTCGCTGGTCAATCCAAAGCTCACTGTTTTGGATGTAGTATTATTATAAGTCACTTCGGAAGTAAGACCTTCCCCGGCTTGAAGAACAATAGGTGTTGAAAAAGAGGTAAATACAGGATGTTCCCAATCGGTATTGGTGTATACAATTTCACCATTACGAGGTCCACCATAAATTTTGATAACAAACTTCTCTCCCAACTTATGAAAATGAGAAGTAAGTACAACAACTCTTGTCAATTGACCGAAGGTAAACGTCTTGGTAAAAGTTTTACGCTGCCCAGCTGGAATACTGATTTCTAAATTATTGAGATCAAGAGTTTTAGCTACAGATTGAACAGAGCTTGATGGAACCGTATAAAAGTTTACGTAATTCTCTCCTTTCAATGTATAGGAAGTCTTGTTAAAATAATGCGCATTGAG
This sequence comes from Bacteroidota bacterium, assembly GCA_041177705.1. Lineage (GTDB taxonomy): Bacteria > Bacteroidota > Bacteroidia > Chitinophagales > Chitinophagaceae > Pollutibacter. The sequence goes on along the minus strand of JBEDAP010000088.1, from coordinate 2,567 downwards.
ATCAAGAGGAGTTGCAGGATCAATTTTCAATGCAACACCAGGAGGCAATGTAAAATCACTGTTTACATCCGTACCTCCCCCCATGAAAATGTGGTTTTGAATATTTTCACCATTGATGGTGCCATTAGCATTTCGAAGATCTCTCAATGTATTTTCTGGAGGAAGAAGCAAAGAATTTCTAAACCCGTACACCACAAGGTGATGACTATTAGACATCCCTCTCAATTGGATTCGATTTACATAAACTGTTCCAGTATTGGGTGTATTCTTTCTTACAAATACCTCGCGCTCAAAATTGGCCGGTATGTCAAAAGGATCAATTTTCAGCTGAAAACCTGCATTAGCAGCAGGTGCTGGCAGGGGTTCGATTTTAGGCTGACAAGGATTTTTATCTTCCAAAATAGATACGTTAACAGAAGCATCGGTTGCGCTTGCTCCATTCACAATCCATTTTTTGATAAACTCAACCTGCCCGTTGGTAAGAAAATTTCCTCCCAATGGCATATGCGATCCAAAATTTGCTGTAGAGGAGTGATGGCCAGCTTCACATGCAATCTTGTGCATGAGAAAACTATTATCGGGGTCACGGGGATTTACCCGCTTCAACCCCAATGCAGCAGCAGCTGCATTTTTGGATAAGATGCCTACTAAATTTGCATAAGACTTTCCAGGTGTTAACACCAATCCATGCTGAGCAAAGCTGGCATCGGAAGTAGAAGCATGGCATCCCGATAGAGCACAGGAAACATTTAAAATTTGCTCCTGAATAACATCAAAAGAAGGTTTAGCTGTTGTTTCAACTGCTGAATTTTTCTCGCAGGCCGCCATGATGATGGTCAAACCGAGTAAAATGATCAATAATGCCCCCAAGCTTCGCATGCAAGTCAAATTTACAGATTGCATAATAAATTCAACTTTTTGTATACCATTTTTGTTAGTAGAATTCAACTCATTAGTATTGTCAAACGAGCGTCCACCACTAACCCCTTTGGAAATCGACCGCGTCATTGAAATGGCCTGGGAAGACCGTACCCCATTTGAAGCCATTCATTTGCAGTTTGGACTACCTGAAGCTGAAGTGATTCGTTTAATGCGGAAAGAATTGAAGCGTTCGAGCTTTAATCTTTGGCGGAAGCGGGTAAATAGCGGCGTAAGTCAAAAACATCAACTGAAAAGGAATCCTGAAATCAGTCGCTTTAAATGTGCGCTCCAACGTCAAATCACGCACAATAAAATCAGCAAACGTTGAATGCACGTTTCAAATCTCCAGTCGCAACAAATTATTCAGAAGTATTAGAACAGATCGAAAAAATTGATCCTATTCGATATGGTAAAACAAGAAATTTTACCAACGGTGCCGTCACCTGGTTGTCTCCCTATGTTTCCAGAGGCTTCATCGATACAGAGATGATATTGCAGAGTTTGATTCAAAAAGGATATCCCTATTATAGCTGCGAAAAATTCATACAACAATTGTTTTGGCGAGAATATTTTCAGCGAGTATGGCAAGCGAAAATGGAAGGTATCGATAGCGATTTAAAAAATCCTCAACGCGAAGTTTACCATCATAGTATCCCCATTGGTATTCAACAAGGTAAAACAGGTATAGAGGCTATAGATAATAGTATCCATACATTGTTAGAAAAAGGTATGATGCATAATCATTTGCGGATGTATGTTGCCTTTTTAACTTGCAACTTAGGTAGATCCCATTGGCATTATCCAGCTCAATGGATGTACTACCATTTATTGGATGGCGATTGGGCCAGCAATGCCTTGTCATGGCAATGGGTTGCCGGAACATTTTCAAACAAGAAATACATCGCCAATCAGGAAAACATCAATAGATATACCGGGAGCAGTCAAACAGGAACTGCAATTGATATTTCGTATGAAGAATTGGAATTACTCGATGTGCCCAATGAACTTAAAGTGACAGATCATCAGCCATTAACAACAGAACTACCATCTTGCGAAACGTTGAATATTGATTCAAGGCTGCCCACTTTAGTTTATAATTATTACAATCTCTCACCTACCTGGAGGTCTGAATTAAAAGCCAATCGAATTTTTCTATTAGAACCTGATGTGTTTAAACGTTACCCAATCAGTTCCACTTGCTTATCGTTTGCATTGGACTTATCTAAAAATATCGATGGGATGCAAATATTTGTAGGAAGTTATACTGAACTCAAAGCCAAGCTCCCGAACGATTCTATTTATTTCCGTGAACACCCTCTGAACAAACATTATCAGGGGATTGAAGATCCAAGAGCTTGGTTGGTTCCAGAATTTACAGAAGCCAATGGCTCATTTTTTTCTTTTTGGAAAAAGAATGAAAAGAAACTAAGAGAGAGGTTCCAAAGCGGAGCCTACCAACATCATACGTCTTAGTCGATAAATCGATTTCTATATTCAGGCCTTGGCACCCAACAGGTTTCTTTTTTCCCAAACCAACGGTATCGATTTTGAGCTACCCAATTGTAAATACGGTCACGGATAAAAACCGGGACTAAGATAAATACATACAACATCGGCCATAAGCCCGACAAATTTCTCACCAACAT
>JBEDAP010000087.1:0-5497 GCA_041177705.1 Bacteroidota bacterium | reverse complement strand
AAACAATGCCACCTTCGGTGTTCAACAACGAACCTACATGGGTCTGCGATGGGATTATCTTTTCAACGATAAATTCTCTGTGGGTGGTTCGATGGTGCGCTTAAGCGAACGCCCGTTTTTCACGAAAATGGAATACGGCTCGGATCCAATTCGCAATACCATGACGGGTATTGACATGACCTACAATTCAGAACTGCCTCGTCTGAACAAATGGTTGAGCAAACTCCCCTTTTACGAAGCCAATGGAACCTCCAGCATCAATGCTTCTGCGGAAGCCGCAAAAATAACTCCGGGCCACGCACCGCAAATCGGTCGCGGTGGCAATGGTCTCATTTATTTGGATGATTTTGAAGGAACCAAATCCAGCATCGATCTTCGATTCCCCATTGTAGGATGGACATTGGCATCAACGCCCTTTGGTGCTCTCGATCGCTTTGGAAATACCATGTTCCCGGAAGCAACCGCATTTGACAATATCGACTACGGAAAAAATCGTGCGAAGCTAGCCTGGTACAATATCGAACCGATCCTGCAAGAAAAAAGAAATCAAAACAATCCACTTCGAAACGACCTAACGCAACTTTCAGATCCTCGTGTGCGCAGTGTGGGTCAGCAAGAAATTTTCCCCAGGAGAACACCCGACTTCGGACAAAGTCAGTTGGTAACCTTTGACCTCGCCTATTATCCCAAAGAAAGAGGGCCCTACAACTACGACGCAACCAACATCGAAAGCAACGGTGCGCTGAAAAATCCCAACAAACGTTGGGGTGGTATCATGCGCGGTATTGATCAAACGGATTTTGAAACAGCCAATATCGAGTTCATAGAATTTTGGGTATTGGATCCATTCATCAAAGGAACCAATCCGCAAGGAGGATCTTTGTATTTGAATCTTGGAAATATTTCAGAAGATATTCTCAAAGACTCCAGAAGGTTTTACGAAAATGGATTGCCAACACCAACGATTCCATCCGCTACCACCAGTTCCAATTGGGGAAAGATGCCTATCAACCCGATTCAAATTACACAAGGGTTTAGCAACGATCCAGCTGATCGTCCTTTTCAGGATGTGGGATTGGATGGTCTGAACGATTCTTTGGAATTGAGCATTCGCAGAAATTATTTAAACGATTTGGCTTCCCGATACGGAGTGACTTCCAAAGCCTATCAAGACGCGAACAAAGATCCATCTGCCGACAACTTCAAATACTATCGCGATGAGAGTTTTGATAAAGACGGATCTGGTATTCTCGCTCGCTACAAAAACTTCAACAACCCCCAAGGCAACTCCCCTGTTGCCAAAGCGGGATCCGATTTTGCTTCTGCATTCACGTTGTATCCGGATGGAGAAGATTTGAATCGCGACAACACACTCAACGAAGCCGAAGAATATTTTCAATACCGAGTTGATTTTAAACCCAGCGGTGATCCGCTCATGCAAGTGGGTCAAAATTTTATCGCAGATAAAAAAGTGGTGAACGTTACATTGGCAGATGGAACTCGTCAGGATCAGTTCTGGTATCAATTCCGTATTCCTGTTACGGCTTACAATGCAAAGATTGGAGAGATCCCTGATTTTAAATCGATTCGATTCTTCCGGATGTTCTTGACAGACTTCAGCGATTCCATTGTACTTCGCTTTGGTAAAATAGAATTGGTACGTAACAACTGGAGGAGGTTTGCTTTTGAATTAGACACGTTAGGAAACTACAGAACTATAGATTTAGCAAATAGTCCAACACGTTTCAACGTGTCTGCTGTTAACATCGAAGAGAACGATCGTCGCGACCCGATTCCGTATAGAACACCCCCCGGAATCGAGCGTGTGCAGACACTCAGCAATGGTGGTATCAACATCCTTCAAAACGAACAGGCGCTGAGCATGAATATCATCAACCTCGTTGAAGGAGATGCACGTGCTGTATTCAAATCATTCAATCACGATTTGCGTCAATACAAGAAACTCTCGATGTTCTACCATGCGGAGAGCTTGAAAGAGTATCCCAAACTCAGAGACGGAGAAGTATACGCAGTAGTGCGACTTGGAAACGACTACATCAACAACTTCTACGAGATCAAGTTCCCGTTGAAAGTAACTCCATTTGGAACCAGCGATGAAAAAGTGATTTGGCCTGCAGAAAATGAATTGAACTTTGATTTGGAAGAATTGATCAAACTCAAAAACGAACGCAATTTCAATACCAATAATTTCAACGCCATCTACCGAAAGAATATCAATGGAAAAATATTTTCAATCGTTGGTAATCCCAACCTTGGTGAAGTGCGAGGTATACTGGCAGGTGTTGAAAATCCAAAAGATCCCTCTGGGGGAAGGCCAGTGAACGTAGAAGTATGGATAAACGAATTGAGGTTGTCCGGGTTGGACGAGGAAGGAGGATGGGCAGCCGTGGGACAAATGAATTTGCAATTGGCAGATTTGGGTAATATATCTATGTCGGCCAACATTCATACGATTGGATTTGGTCAATTGGAACAACGCGTGAATGATCGATTCCGCGATGATCTGAAACAGTTTGATGTATCTGCTAATTTGCAACTAGGCAAACTACTTCCAAAGTCCATTGGTTTGGAAATTCCCTTCTTTGCAAACTTCTCTCAAATCATCAGTTCACCGGAATACGATCCATACGACAAGGATATCACCCTTCGTCAGAAGTTGAGTATTTACAAAGACAAACGAGATTCGATTCGAAACGATGCAGTTGATTTTACCGGTATCAAAACATTCAACTTTACCAATGTTCGTTTTGCGCAAAAGCAGGATCAGAAAATTAGGTTGTGGAGCTTATCTAATTTTGATTTCAATTATTCCTTTACGGAAACTCAACAACACAATCCGTTGATCGAGAACAACGAGATCAGCAAAACACAAGGCGGTATTGGATACAACTACAATACCCAACCCAAATACATTGAGCCGTTCAAGAAACTCATTAAATCCAATTCACCCTGGGTAGCATCGGTAAAAAATTTCAATTTCAATCCCATGCCATCCTTGATTGGAGTGCGCATGGATAGCCGAAGACAGTTTGGAGCGATCCGCCCCAGAAATATTGGAGGTGGTAAATTCAAAATTCCTGAAACCTACGACAAGTATTTTGTTGTGGATCGGAACTACAACATGCGTTGGGATCTAACCAAAAGTTTGAATGTGGATTTCAAAGCCACCAACAATTCACGTGTAGATGAGCCTTTTGGCAGAATTGATACCAAACAGAAAAGAGATTCTATTGTACAAAATCTCCTAAAAGGCGGAAGAAATACCATCTACAATCAATCCACAGATTTTACCTACAATGTACCAACGAATGCATTCCCATTCTTAGACTGGACCACCTTGAATGTTGCGTACAGAACAACGTATAACTGGGTAGGTGCCTCTCGCTTAGCCGTTAGCTTGGGAAACACCATTCAAAACAGTGGTCAAACAGGCGCTACAGCAGAATTGAATTTCGGTCAGCTTTACAACAAGTTTAAAGTATTCCGAAAACTGGAAGAGTCCAACATGCAAGATCAACCACCACCTCAAAATGCACAAGAGGGTGTGGTGAGTCCGGCTAACCAGCGAAAAATCAATAAGCTCAATAAGAAAATAGAAAAGCTGAAAAAGCTGATTCAAAAAGACGAGAAGAAGAGAGAACGTTACGAGAAGAAAATTGAAGCTTATGAAGCATTGATTGTGAAGTTAAACGTACCCAAAGCAATTAAACCTCAAAATGCTTTGTCGGGTGTAGAGAAAACCGGACTCCGTTTGGTTTCTTCAGTGAAGCGAGTAGGAGCCACCTACAACGAAGGTGGAACCACATTTTTACCTGGGTATACCGACAGCAGCCGATTCTTTGGACAGAACTGGAGAAGCATGGCACCGGGACTGGATTTTGTAATGGGCAAACAGAAAGATGTTTCTTGGCTGCAAGACATTTCTAAAAAAGGATTGATCACCAAAGATCCAATTCTGAATAATTTATTCTTGCAGAACTACGAGCAGAAATTAAACATCACCGCGCAAGTTGAACCGATAAGAGACTTTTTGATTGATTTAAATTTAGATCGGAATTTATCCAAGAATTATTCTACTCTTTTCAAAGACACCAGCGGCAATGGTCAGTTTAGTTCTTTGAATCCATATTCCGGCGGTGGATTTAGCATCAGCTATATTTCTTTCCAAACCTTGTTTGGTAAATACGACCCAAACAATACCAGCGAAACTTTCAAGCAGTTTGAGAAAAACAGGCAGGTATTATCGAAACGACTCGGCGAGCAAAACCCATACAGCAAACAAACTGGAACTGATGGTTATTACAAGGGTTATGGTCGATATGCACAGGATGTTTTGGTACCTGCATTCATTTCAGCGTATACCAAAAAAGATCCTACTTCCGTCTCCTTACTCAAATCAGGTGATGAAGGAACTGTAAAATCAAATCCGTTCAGCGGCTACATGCCTAAACCCAACTGGAGAATAACCTACAATGGCTTGAGTAGAATATCCGGGATGGAACGCGTGTTTACCAATTTCACGATGTCTCATGCCTACAACTCTACGTTAAGCATGAATGGTTTCAATTCAGCACTGCTGTTTCAAGATACCTTGCTCTATGGCTTCCCATCCTTTGTGGATACCATATCTGGAAACTTCGTTCCATATTTCTTGGTTCCAAACATTTTAATATCCGAACAATTTGCTCCGTTGGTGGGAATTGATTTCTCAACACCCGGACAATTATCGGGTAGATTTGAATACCGTAAATCCAGACAGCTGAGCATGAGCTTGTTGGATTATCAATTGAGTGAAGTTCGTTCCACTGAAATCACGGTAGGGATGCGTTGGAGAAAAAGAGGGTTCCCACTTCCTTTCCGATTGAAATTAGGCAAAGGCGAAGCCAGCAATAAATTGGATAATGACATCACCTTTGCATTGGATTTCAGCATTCGTGATGATATCAACTCCAACTCCAGATTAGATCAGTCCAATGCCTTTGCAACAGGCGGTCAGCGTGTAGTAAGTATTCGTCCAACCGTAGATTACGTATTAAGCAACCGCGTAAACATCCAGTTATACTTCGATCAAAGAAGATTGAATCCTTACATTTCCAACTCCGCTCCTTCTGTGAATACCCGCGGAGGTGTTCAAGTTAGAATCTCGCTTGCTCAGTAGAGCGATTCAAATAAAAACTATTGGGCTGGGCAGTGCAGGTCATTACCAAACTGTTGATGCATACATGTTCTGGGAGATTGGCACAATAGAAAACAGTTTCTGCCACATCCTCTCCATACAAAGGTTTGAAACCCTGATAAACCTGCTTGGCTTTCTCATTATCGCCTTTGAACCGGACATTGGAAAATTCGGTATCTGCTGCACCTGGATGAATAGCTGTCACTTTAATACCATGACGAACTAAATCGATGCGCATCGATTGGCTGATTGCTTCAACGGCATGTTTGGAAGCACAGTAAACATTGCCTTTTTCGTAAA
>JBEDAP010000086.1:0-7024 GCA_041177705.1 Bacteroidota bacterium | reverse complement strand
AATTAAGATTACTCATTTTTAAAAACATTTTCCTGCTTGTTTCTGACCGGTTTTATTTATATTGAATTCGATTGCTTAAATACGTCCATATGTCTTCAATTAAATCGATTTTTTCCTTTTGTTTTCTTTTTCTTTCGCTCGTTGCATTTTCTCAAGCTCCGCCAGCGCCATACGGTGCTTTGCCTTCTGAGCGGCAATTGAAATGGCATGAAACAGAGGTGTATGGACTGGTTCATTTTACACCTACTACGTTCGAGAATAAAGAATGGGGGTATGGTGATGCCAATCCATCAATTTTCAATCCCAAGGAATTTGATGCCGATAAGATTGTAGCTGCATTTAAAGCAGGTGGGTTGAAGGGTATGGTATTGGTTGCCAAACATCACGATGGATTTGCTTTGTGGCCAACAAAAACCACAAGTTATAATATCAGTCAATCTCCGTTTCGGAACGGTAAGGGAGATATGGTAAAAGAGTTTGAACAGGCTTGTAGAAAAGCGGGACTAAAATTTGGCGTCTATTGTTCTCCATGGGATAGAAACAGTCCCGTTTATGGCTCCTATGATTATGTAAAAATTTACAGAAACCAGCTGCGTGAATTGTATAGCAACTATGGAGAGTTGTTTATGTCTTGGCACGATGGTGCAAACGGTGGAGATGGATATTATGGAGGAGAACGTGCAACACGCAAAATCGATCGAAACACCTATTACGCATGGGACACTACCTGGGCCATTACCAGGGCGATGCAACCTATGGCCAATCTTTTTAGTGATATTGGATGGGATGTTCGTTGGGTAGGCAATGAAAGAGGATTTGCGGCAGAAACTTCCTGGTCTACATTTACTCCTGTTCCTGCAAAGGGAATGAGCAAGGCTTTTCCAGGTAATTTGGATCATGAAATGAATCCTTTTGGAACCCGCAATGGTCAGAACTGGGTTCCTGCTGAATGCGATGTTCCATTGCGACCCGGATGGTTTTGGCATCCGGAACAAAAAGGGAAAACCAAAACTCCGGAAGAACTTTTTCAATTGTATTTGAAAAGTGTCGGTAGAGGCGGAGCGTTGGATTTGGGTATTGCACCAGATATCAGAGGGTTGTTGGATGATGAAGACGTACAATCACTGGAAGGGTTTGGCAAATTGATTCGCGAATCTTTCCATAACAATCTTTTATCCAAAGCCAAGCTCAAAGCAAATGGAACCCGCGGTAAATCCTATGGAGTTGAACTTCTAACGGATGAAAATCGAAATACGTATTGGGCCAGTTCAGATGATCAGCGTACTCCTGTCTTGGAAGCCGAATGGAAAGAAGCTCAAACCTTTGATTTAATCCGAGTGCGTGAGTTTGTCCCACTGGGTCAACGTATTGAATCATTCGAAGTAGAAGCCATGCAAAATGGGAAATGGGAAAAAATTGCCAGTGCTACTTCGGTTGGAGCGTGCAGAATAATTCAATTGCCTCAACCTGTTACTGCACATCAGATCCGTTTGAAAATTACTTCATCGCCAGTAGCAGTTACGCTGAGCGACTGGGGAGTATTTAAAAAATCATCGCTTTAACCTTTAAAATTAGATATATGAAAAAAGTTCTCATCGCTCTGTTGCTGATTTCACAGACCCTGATGGCTCAAAAAAATTACTTACAAGAATCCAAATCGGATAAAGACGCCCGCATGCAATGGTGGCGAGACGCAACCTTTGGTATGTTCATCCATTGGGGGGCCTATGCTGTTCCTGCAGGAATGTATCAAGGAAAAGAAGCAAAGGGGATTGGCGAATGGATCATGCACAATGCCAATATTCCGATTCCTGAATACGAGCAGTTTGTAAAACAATTCAACCCTGTTCAATTCAATGCCAAGGAATGGGTTTCGATTGCCAAAAATGCGGGCATTAAATATATTGTTATCACTTCCAAGCATCACGACGGATTTTGTTTGTGGGATAGTAAAGTGACGAATTACGATATCATGGATGCTGGTCCTTATAAGAGAGATATTTTAAAAGAGCTTTCCGATGCCTGCAAAGAAGCAGGTATCAAAATGTGCTTCTATCATTCCATCATGGATTGGCATCAACCCGATGCAGAAAGTAAAAAAAGCTACACACATCAGAACACTGCCAATCCCAACTGGGCCAAGTATAGAGATGAATACATGAAGCCTCAGCTCAAAGAATTGATTGAAAAGTACGATCCGGCCGTATTGTGGTTCGATGGTGAGTGGATTCCGGAGTGGACCGAAGATCAAGGCAAGGACTTGTATAACTATTTGAGAAATCTAAAACCGGATCTTATTATTAACAACCGTGTCGGTAAAGGAAGATCAGGAATGCAAGGCATGAATAAGTACCAGGATGCAGCAGGTGATTTTGGTACTCCTGAACAAGAGATTTTAGAAGGAACATCCGATAGCGATTGGGAAAGTTGCATGACGATGAACGATACGTGGGGATTCAAAAAGAATGATCACAATTGGAAATCATCCCAAACCTTGATTCACAATTTGGTCGATATCGCAGCCAAAGGAGGTAATTATTTATTGAATGTGGGTCCAACTGCAGAAGGATTGATACCTGCGCCCTCGGTAGAGCGTCTCACTGAAATGGGTGTATGGTTGAAGACCAATGCCGAAGCGATTTATGAAACCGGGAGTTTAAAAAAATTCAAAGAAGGGGATCATGTTAAATTCACCGTCCATAAGGATGGAAAACATGTTTATGCGATAGCTACAAAGAAAACAGAGGGAGCGCTTAAGCTGAGTTCTATTCAAGTAGAGCCGGGAAGTAAAATCTATATGTTAGGAGTAAAGAAAAACTTGAAATATAAATCCAATGGAGATGGATCCATTGAGATTGACTGGCCCGAGAAACTCCCCTGTGATCACGCGTGGGTCTTTAAGCTAAAGGGTTCGGCAAAGCCTTGATATTTAAAGGATTTGTTAGCCTTGACCTAGTTCAAGCTCATAGAAAGCTTTCCAAATTAATTCTGAAAATCGGAAACTGTTGTTTCCGATTTTTTTTCCGTTGATTTCTGATACGGGGACTATTCTTTTGGTGCTGCTGGAGATAAATACTTCTTCTGCTGACATCATTTCTTCTAGCGGGACGGCTCTGCATGTTGTTTTGAATCCAATTGATTGGGCTAAGTCAAGTATTTGCTTTCGGGTAACACCTTTTAATACATGTTCTTCTGGTGTTATCAATTCTTGATTTTTAGTGATCATGAATACGTTGGACCTAGGACATTCCAAGACTGATTTGTCATTTTGATACAGAATGTCATCACCTTGAAGTGATTTCAGCCAAGGTTGAAGCCAGATTGCCATGATGTAATCGGTTGTTTTGACATTCGACAATTGCCGTTGATGCGAATAGGAGAAAAGTTTAATTCCATGAGATGAAAAAACATCCGGCGGTGGTTGCAACGGTTGATGCTGAATGCTCAATCGAGGTTTCTGAAGGGCATATCCATCCTCTGAATCTCCACCTGTTAAAAGAATTCGAATTCCGGAATGCGGATAGTTGTTTCTGTCAATCAGGTGTAAAATTATTTCACGCAATTGATTGGATGATAAATCGACTTTCATGTTCATTTGATCAGCCGATTGATAAAAGCGCGTTATATGATCAGCTAAAAAAAGCGGAGTAGTATTGCGTACTCTAAGAAAATCAAATATTCCATAGCCTCGCTGTATACCTAAATCTGAAATCGGAAGGGTGGTATCTGAAAGTCGGCTAAATTTGCCTTCGGAATAGCAAATGGCATTTAAATCCATATAATTTCTTATTTGATGATAACGTACGATCCCAAAGACTGGTTTACTTTCATATTTAAAATTCACCGATATGAAACCTTTCGAAAGTTAATTCCACTCATGATTGGGGTGGCAATCTACAGCTGGATTGTTACATATATCGAATTTCATACATTTTTTACGTTGGATGCAAAAGAATTGACGCGATCGATAGCTACGATATTTTCAATTCTTGGATTTACATTATCGTTGATGCTGGTCTTTCGTACGAACTCCGCATACGACAGATGGTGGGAAGGAAGAAAATTATGGGGAGATTTAACCAACTCCAATCGCGCATTGACTTCCTTGTTGAATGGCATGCTATCAAAAAATGATGTAGAAACTCGTAAGAAGATTGCTGCATTGATTTCCTGTTTTGCTTATGCACTTCGGTATCACTTGAAAGGCGAACGCATGAGCATGGATTACCTGAGGAACGAATTGGATGAAACGTATCTAAAAGATTGGATTGAGCCTATTGCTGAAGCTTCCAGTCAGCCTATGGAGATCTATAAAATTCTGGTAGATTTTATATACAGCAACTACAAATCAGGGAAATTAAATGGGGAGGATATTTTGTTGTTGAAACCTGATCTGCACAAGTTTATTGAAGTGTGTGGTGCCTGTGAGCGTATCAAATCAACTCCAATTCCATTTTCGTACTCTGCGTTTCTTAAGAAATTCATCTTTTTTTATGTAATGCTATTCCCCTTGATCTATGCCATCCACATGTCTTATTTTATAATTCCTGTTACCTTATTCATTTTATATGTTTTGACAAGTATTGAGTTGATTGCTGAAGAAATTGAAAATCCTTTTAACGATGCGCCCAACGACTTACCTACTTTTACTTTGGCGAAAAGCATTTCATTGAATGCCAAAAACATCATGTTGGCCGTCGCCCCTTAAACTCATTCCTAACCAATGGTACATATACCAGATTTAATAACCGACTTAGCCCTGATTTTAGGATGTGCTGGTGTCGTTACACTCTTATTTAAGTGGATCAAACAGCCCGTAGTGCTGGGGTATATTTTGGTTGGATTGTTGGTGGGGCCTAATTTGGAAAATTTCCCATCAATTGCTGATACGGATAGCATTAAATCGTGGGCGGATATTGGCGTGATATTTTTACTGTTTGCGCTCGGGTTAGAATTTAGTTTCAAAAAATTATTGAAAATTGGAGGGGCGGCTGCCATTACTGGAATCACCGAGCTTTTGCTTATGATGGTTTTAGGGTACTCACTGGGCCAGTACCTCCAGATGTCTCAAATGGATAGTATTTTTTTAGGTGGAATTATTTCTATTTCCTCCACAACGATCATCTTTAGGGCATTTGAGGAGTTGGATTTGAAATCCAGAAAGTTTACTGGACTCGTTATAGGTGTTTTAGTCATTGAAGATTTAGTTGCTATTATTCTGATGGTATTGCTCAGCACATTTGCTGTAACACGAAGCATAGCCGGAACTGAATTGTTTACATCTGTATTTAAATTGGGTTTATTCCTTTTGGTGTGGTTTCTGATGGGAATTTTTCTATTACCAACTTTTTTAAGAAAAACTGTCAAATTTTTAAATGCTGAAACGTTGCTCATCGTGTCAACGGCCTTGTGTTTCGCTATGGTGGTTTTGGCTTACCAAATTGGTTTCTCGCCCGCATTAGGAGCATTTGCGATGGGTTCTTTGATGTCTGAAACAACCATCGCTCATCGGGTAGAAGACTTGATCAAGCCCATTAAAGATTTATTTGGGGCTATTTTCTTTGTTTCAGTAGGCATGTTAATTGATCCACAGGTTTTGATTCAATATGCATGGCCTGTTGTATTGGTAACCTTGGCCGTAATTTTTGGCAAGACCCTCTTTGTTAGCCTTGGAGCCCTGTTGTCTGGACGAACGTTGAGGCATGCGATACAAGCTTCAACAAGCATGACTCAAATAGGGGAGTTTTCATTTATTATTGCCACCTTGGGGTTGTCGTTGAACGTTATCAGCGATCATCTCTATCCTATAGCAGTTGGTGTTTCGGTAATAACTACATTCTTTACGCCATTCATGATGAGGTTATCTGAGCCTTTGTATCAATTTATCAATTCTAAATTACCGTCATCATGGATATCTTTTTTAGATCGATACAGCGGAACCAGTCAGGTTATCGATGCAGAAAGTAAATGGAAGAAGCTATTGAGATTTTATTTTCTAATCATTTTACTGAATGCTTCAATTATTGTGTCAATCATTTTAATGTTTGATTATTTCGTTTTCCCGTTTGTCTTGAGTTCATTGAAGGCTGAATGGGTTTCAAAACTTATTACGATTCTGGTTGGACTTATTTTTATGTCGCCTTTTTTATGGGCATTGATGGCAAAGCAATATGGAAAAACATCTACGGCATCGTTGTGGTTAAATCGAAACTACAGTAGAGGCCCACTTGTAATGCTTGAAGTGCTACGGAATATCATTGCACTTGTTTTGATCTTCATTTATGTTAAAACCTTATTTGATTGGCGTATTGCATTGCTAGGTATTATTGTTGTTTCCTTGATCGTGGTTGTGGTATTTAAAAATAGAATTCAACGTTTCTATAGCAGACTGGAAGATCATTTTTTCAAGAATCTTCATGAAAAAGAAACGTTGATGAAAGAAAAAACCAGGAGCAATTTATCCCCCTGGGATGCACATATATTTTATTACACAATCAATCCGCATGCAGATTTCATCGGGAAGTCGCTTGAAGAATTGAAATGGCGTGAACAATATGGAGTCAATGTTGCGTATATAGAAAGAGGAAATCAGGTAAATTTTGCCCCTCAGCGAGACATGAAGCTGTATCCATTTGATTCCATAGGAGTTATCGGTACTGATGAACAATTGAAGAAATTTGGTGAGATTATGATCCCTTACGAGAAAAATCTTTTGGAGGAGCAGGTTGCTGCCGATTTGCAGAAGATTGTTGAGGACGAATTGAGCCCCTTAAAAGATCTTACGATTCGTGAATCAGGTATACGCGAGAAAACGGATGGTTTAGTTGTTGGAATTGAAAGAAAAGGTCAGCGTATATTAAATCCTTCCTCACAAACGCAGTTTCAGTATGGAGATATCATATGGGTAGTGGGGAATAGCGAAAAGATCTACGCTTTTTTGGAAAAAAGCTATTCAAAAAGAGATTAATTCATTGACTTGCTTGAGTTATTCAAGGGGATTAACTGCGTTGATCCCTTTTGAGGG
>JBEDAP010000085.1:0-2824 GCA_041177705.1 Bacteroidota bacterium | reverse complement strand
TGTTGTGGTATTACGCCAATGTTAAATTCTATTATTTAAAGCCAAATAAAACTGGAAATGCAAAAACAACAATGGCAGTCCAGAGCGAGTAGAGTGGTAAAAATTTCGCAATACTTAGATTCACCTCTTCCATTGCATTTTCATTCTTGATCGCTTTGAATAAGCGAGCACTTACCATAATCAGATTAGTGAAAATCAGAAGGTTGCTTATCAATACTGCCATTCTATTTGGTGTTATACCATATTCGGTCAATCGAAATACAATAGCCGATAAGGCAATAGCATTCACCACAATGGATACAATGGATAAGGCGAAAAGAAGGATACGGTTGATTCTATGGCTAGATGATTGAGATGATTCTGTAGTAGAAAACAGAATGATGGCTATAACAGCGATGAGCATAGCATTGAACAGGATCAGGAATTCTCTGTCGTTGTATGGATTTTTTTGGTTGATGACCATTGCTAAAAGAAAACTAATCAAAGTGATCAATACCAAGGGTGTAAAAATTTTCGCAATCAATGGTGAAATGCGGTTAACTAAGTTGGGGTTGTTTTTGACTAAATAGGTAGCAACGATGGGGATGGCAGGAATTCCCCACACCAAAGCAAACTTGGTATAAAACAACTCAATGTTCAAACCAATAAGATTGAAAAGTCCAAATGTCATTGCGGTAAATACAAACCCAGTGATGAGCAGCAGACCTGACATGATTGCTAAGTTTCCATTGAATTTTAAAAACTCAATACGCAAGAGTTGGTTGTTTGTGTTTTCGCCGAGTGAAGTGAACCCCCAGATTGACCATAAGAAAAATGGCAGATGCAAGCAGGCAAGAAGGAGTGTATCACTTTTGGTATTGACGGGAAGAAAATTTATATAGAGTGCAGCGATCCCAAATAGAATGAAGGGAGTAATCCAGTGATTTATTTTCAGTTTTTGTTTCCATAGAAAATAAGCAGCTAAAACAGGTATAACAATCAAACCTGCATTTCGCTGGTAGAATAAATCGTTTTCCCATCCAAATAGATCTGGAATTTTTGCAAGCATACCGGCTATTGCAGTGCATACCGCGATGAAGATGATTTCTGGTTTGTATTGAAATATTGTATCCTTTGGGGAATAGGATAATCGAGCATTCCAGGCTTGTGCCAGCGGTTGCTCTTTTATGGAAGACGGTAGATCTTGAAATGCATGTTTGAATGCGAGTTTATTTTCTTGATACAGTCTTTCCAATTCAGTAGGATTGGATATGTTTTGCAAAAGAATATCTTTCATGATGGGTTATTTTAAGCGGTTTGTTTAATCAATTTTTCAAGTGCATTTATGTGTTCGGAGAATGCTTTTTTACCTTTTTTGGTAAGAGAGTAGGTTGTATTTGGTTTTTTCCCGATGAATCGTTTTTGTACTTCTAGAAATTCATTTTTTTCCAGAGCAACGAGGTGACTAGCCAGGTTGCCATCGGTTATTTTTAGGATTTTTTTGAGCGGTTGAAAATCCATAGAGTCATTTACCATGAGTATGGACATGATTCCCAATCGAACGCGACTCTCAAAAGCTTTATTCAGTTCGGTGATCACGCTTTTGTTTTTTCGTGTTTCTGGTAAATGAGAATTCCGTAAACGATGTGTAAGATTCCAAATCCGGTAGCCCAGAAAAGCAATCCTGATTCTGTATAATAGGATGCAATCAATCCCAAGCTGAGTTCGATGATGCCCAATAAACGAATATCGGCGATGGTATATTTACTGGAATTGATGAGAGCCAATCCATAGAAAATCAATGTTGCTGGAAGCACAAGATCAAATAGTTCTGCATTGAAAAGTATGAGGCAATAAATACCTCCAGCTAGGAGGGGAATGAAAAGATTAATTAGGAAACGCTTTGCAGTGGAATCCCAAGCATCGATTTGTTTTCTTTTTGCATTACGCTCTGCCATCACGATTTCAACCAGCAATGAGATCAGTAGCAGGCTCCCAAACAAGAGTAAGAGGATGCTCTGGTTGGTTGAATTGAATTCAATTTTAGTTTTTACAATCCAGGCTACGATGAGCGATAGCAACCCGTTAACTATCCCTGCAATACCGCTGAGTGGAAGGTATCGCGAGGATATTTCCATGTAATTTTTTATGTCGCGTATGGCCTCCAAGTGGTCTTTGTTCGATTCCATTTTTAATAATTAAAAGTACTTTGAAATACAAAGTAAATGATTTCCTTTCGAACGTCCAAGAAAAATACAGGGAAGCAAAAGGGAAGGGCTAAAATTTGCTCTAATAAGATGATGAACGGTTCTGTTGAAGGGATAAGGTCTTAACTTGAATTCAAATGATTACAAAGCAAGAAGGTGTGGAAGGATTTTTGAAAACCGGCTGTGGGAGGTGCTCGCATTGGAATACCCCATCCTGTAAGGCTTTGTTTTGGATGAAGGGAATAAAACAATTGAGGGCTATTTTATTAAAAACAGAATTAGAGGAGGAGTTGAAGTGGGGATTTCCATGTTATACACTTGGAGGTAAGAATGTGGTTATGATTCAGGCTTTTCGAGAATATTTTGGACTCTTGTTGTTTAAAGGTTCCTTGATTGCAGATCAAACTGGTTTATTGGTTGCTGCTGGAGCGAATTCACAGGTTGGAAAGCAAATTCGGTTTACGGATCAGAAAC
This sequence comes from Bacteroidota bacterium, assembly GCA_041177705.1. Lineage (GTDB taxonomy): Bacteria > Bacteroidota > Bacteroidia > Chitinophagales > Chitinophagaceae > Pollutibacter. The sequence goes on along the minus strand of JBEDAP010000085.1, from coordinate 164 downwards.
AGGTTTTAGAGCAAGCAACATCTATACTTACTATCCTGAAGAAGGCAATTGAAATTGAACGTTCGGATAAAAAAGTCGAATCGAAAAAAACGGATGTACTTGAATTACCTGTAGAATTGCTTCAACAATTCAAAACGAATCCTGAATTCAAAAAAGCTTTTTTT
>JBEDAP010000084.1:0-2873 GCA_041177705.1 Bacteroidota bacterium | reverse complement strand
TACATTTGCAACCCAATTGAATGGATCGGTAGTTCAGTTGGTTAGAATGCCGCCCTGTCACGGCGGAGGTCGCGGGTTCGAGTCCCGTCCGGTCCGCAAAAGGTTCACTACATCAAGAGTGAACCTTTTTTGTTTCTAACATGCAGCAGCAAGAAGTTTAAAAGAAAGAAACAGAGTATTGGAAAATAGAAAATCAAAAAATAGGTTACGTAATGAACGGTTATCTGTGGACTCGGTTTCGCCAGCATCCAGATTCCATTGCCAATGCTTCCACTGGAGAATGCAAATCCCTGTGTAAAATTCCATCCCAAATGCATGGCAATGGTTGAATACAAAGAACCAGATTTTACATATCCCCATGCATAGAGGAATCCAACAATGGATGTTGATAGAAAGACCTGCAACATCGCAGGAATATTTCCGATGATTTCAAAACTGAACCAGTGATAAATACCAAATGAAAAAGATGCAATCAATATTGCATATAATTTGCCCAGCCATTTGATCATCAAAAAAAATAACACTCCCCTAAAAATCAACTCTTCAAACAATACCGACTTGATGTTCCACCAAATTCCATTCCACAATAATTTTATGTCGAACGCCGGATTCAAGATCCAGCTCTCTTGGGCGAAAAATATCCTGAAAACAAATCCCATTGCACAACATCCCATGGATACAAACAAAAAAATAAAAAAGTCAGTCATCCGCCTTTGATTCGGCTGCCATCCAAGCACCCCCAATCTTCTGTTATCGAAGAAATAAATCAGTCCATAGGAAAGCAATAATTGAATGAGCATTCCAACCATATCGCTAAAACTATCAAATGTTTATTTATCCACATAAACAACTTGCATTAGACTGAATTTCAATGAATTAAACCTATAATTCATTTCTATTTTATTTTTTACCTTTACACCCCTGAAACCAAACCAAAACTATGGCAGAAAGCAGCGCTAGACAATATTTGGATTTCGAAAAGCCCATCAAGGATTTGTACGATCAAATCGACCAACTGAAGGCAACAGCAGACAAAAACAAGGTTGACCTCAGTCCCTCTATAAAACAGCTCGAGGAGAAAATACTTGAAAAGAAACATGAAATAAACAAGGGACTCACCAGTTGGCAAAAAGTTCAACTAAGCAGACATCCAGATCGACCCTATACCCTTTCATACATTGAAAGAGTTTGTACTGATTTCGTGGAAATGCATGGCGACAGAAACTTTAAAGACGATAAAGCAATTGTTGGTGGATTCGGAAAGATTGATGGACAAACAGTCATGATCCTTGGTCAGCAAAAAGGCACCAATACCAAAACACGTCAACTTAGAAATTTTGGAATGGCCAATCCAGAGGGCTACAGAAAAGCCCTGCGCCTGATGAAGCTTGCAGAAAAATTCAATAAACCAATCGTAACACTTGTTGATACTCCGGGTGCATTCCCCGGCATCGAAGCAGAGGAACGGGGACAAGGCGAAGCCATTGCCAGAAACATTTATGAAATGCTAAGGTTGAAAGTCCCGGTTATATGCGTAATCATCGGAGAAGGGGCCAGCGGTGGAGCAATGGGAATCGGAGTTGGCGACAGGGTATTCATGATGGAAAATACATGGTACACGGTCATCTCCCCAGAAAGCTGCAGTTCGATTCTATGGAGAAGCTGGGATCAAAAAGAAAAAGCTGCTGAGGAATTGAAACTTACATCTGACCATATGTTGAAATTCGGATTGGTTGATGGGGTCATTCCAGAGCCACTGGGCGGAGCACATTGGGACCATGACCAAGCTGCCGTGATGCTGAAAGAGCAAGTAGTAAAATCAATCGAAGAGCTGAAAAGCCTCGATCCAGAAAAAAGAATTGACGACAGGATAGAAAAATTTGCAAGAATGGGTAGATGGGAAGAAACATCTGCCAATCAATCATAAGAAATGAAGAACAAGCATCCATTTGCGGGAACAGGCGTGGCCATCGTAACACCTTTTTTAGAAAATGGCGACATCGATGTTGCCTCTCTTGAGAAGCTGGTGAATCATATGGTTGATGGAGGTGTGGAGTATATCGTGTCTTTGGGCACAACCGGTGAGAATCCAACGCTAAATAAAGAAGAGAGACAACAAGTGTATTCTCTTGTAAACCAATTTAATAAGGGAAGGATACAACTTGTTGCAGGTATTGGAGGAAATGATACTAGGGCTGTGGTTCAATCCATGAAAACATTCGATTTGACAGGGTACAGCGCTATCCTATCTGTGAGTCCTTACTACAACAAACCCAACAACGAGGGACTCTTTCAGCACTACAAAGCAATCAATGACAACGCTCCCCTGCCGGTAATTATGTACAATGTACCCGGACGTACAGGCATGAATGTGAACGTGGCAACGACCCTCAGAATTGCGAGGGAATGTAAAAATATCATAGCCACCAAAGAGGCATCTGGGAACATTGATCAAATCATGCAAATCATCAAGGAAAAGCCAGAAGGATTTGAAGTTATCAGCGGTGACGATGGCATCACCCTGCCCATCATGGCATGTGGAGCCATTGGTGTGATTTCTGTGGTTGGAAACGCATACCCCCAACTGATTTCTGATATGGTGAGATTATGCCTTGAAGGAAAATTTATAGAAGCTAGACCAGCACACGAGAAGATGCTACCCCTCATCTCCAGCATGTTTGCTGAGGGCAATCCCAGTGGCATCAAAGCATATCTTTCCGAACTGGGCATTACAAAGAATACTTTCAGGCTTCCTGTTGTTGGCGTAAGTGATCCCCTCTTACAATCCATCAGGTCACTCATCAAATCCATCTAACACCTTCCTGGAATATCAGATCTGATGTAGTTCATCAAAAATCAACCTTGTAACCAAA
>JBEDAP010000083.1:0-4319 GCA_041177705.1 Bacteroidota bacterium | reverse complement strand
GATGATGAGAGAGGCAGATCACATCATCGACATGGGACCCTTAGCCAGTCACTTGGGTGGCGAGGTAGTTGCGGAAGGTAACTACAATGAACTCATTAAATCGAAAAAAAGCCTAACCGCAGCTTACCTCAGAGGCGAAGAGAAAATTGAAATATCAAAAAAGCCAAGAGACTGGCACTCCTCGATCCAAATAAAAGGGGCATCTGAAAACAACTTAAAAAATATCGATGTTGAATTTCCCTTGGGTATTTTCACCGTAATCAGTGGTGTCAGCGGTAGCGGGAAAACCACACTCATCAAAAAAATACTGTACCCGGCGATGGTACGCCACATAACCGGTGTTGGCGATAGACCTGGGTCACATGCCGGATTGGATGGTGACCTCAAGCAAATTGGTCAGATTGAAATGGTAGATCAAAATCCGATTGGAAAATCTTCCAGAAGCAATCCGGTTACCTACGTGAAAGCATGGGACAATGTGCGCGATTTATTTTCCAACCAGGCGCTGAGTAAAATTAGAGGCTACCAACCCAAACATTTCTCTTTTAATGTAGAAGGTGGACGATGCGAAGCATGCAAAGGAGAAGGTGAGCAAACAGTTGAAATGCAATTTTTAGCTGACGTTCATCTCACTTGTGAAGTTTGTCAGGGTAAAAAATTCAAAGAAGACGTCCTTGAAGTGCAATACAAAGGCAAAAACATATTTGATGTTTTGGAAATGAGCGTGGATGCTGCTATGGAGTTTTTCAGTAGTGAGAAAGATGTTGTCGCAAAATTAAAACCCCTCAGTGACGTAGGATTGGGCTATATCAAATTGGGACAATCCAGTGGTACACTTTCAGGCGGAGAAGCTCAACGTGTTAAATTAGCCAGCTTTCTGGGAAGAGGAAAAGGACACCAAGAAAAAATTTGGTTTGTTTTCGATGAACCTACAACAGGACTGCACTTCCACGATATACGCAAACTCCTTGCCTCCTTCAATGCACTTATCAATCAAGGACATACTGTTCTTGTAATAGAACACAACACCGATGTCATCAGATCGGCGGATTGGGTGATTGAACTGGGGCCGGAGGCAGGTGAATTGGGGGGTGAATTGGTCTATGCAGGAACACCGGCTGGACTGAAAAAGTGCAAGCAAAGCAGGACCGCAGCATTTTTGTAATGGCGTTTTTCGTAATTTAAGGCCTGATTAAAAATTGAGCCATATGAATCCAACTAGGAGAAAATTTATCAAAAACACAACCCTGGCAACAGTCGGGCTATCCATGTTCAGATCCGAAATTTTTGCTGCTGCAAAAAAAGGTGAACTAACAGGTATTCAGTTGTATTCCATTCGCACAGACATGAACAAGGATCCGATGGGAACTTTGCAGAAATTGGCTGAAATGGGATACAAGCATGTAGAGCACGCCAACTACATCAACCGTAAATTTTACGGATGGACAGCTTCTGAATTCAAAAAGAGACTGGATGATTTGGGTATGAAAATGCCGAGTGGACACACCGTAATGACAACCAAACATTTTGATAAAGACAAAAAAGATTTTACGGATGCTTGGAAATATACCGTTGAAGACGCAGCTGCAATGGGGCAGCAATTTGTGATCAGCCCTTCCATGGAACAAAAAACCAGAACCAATTTAGATGAATTGAAGTGGTTTATGGATGTATTCAATAAATCCGGAGAACTCTGCCAGAAATACGGAATGAAATTTGGTTACCACAACCACGATTTTGAATTCAGTGAGCAATTAGGAGGTAGGACCTTATTTGATATCATTTTATCAGAAACCGATCCCAAATTGGTTATGCAGCAATTGGATATTGGCAACATGATCAATGGAGGTGCAAAAGCACTTGATATCATGCAAAAATATCCAGGTCGCTTTGAATCCATGCATGTGAAAGATGAAATCGCTGCAAAAGAAGGCCATGAGAAGTATGAATCTACCATCTTAGGAACTGGAATAGTTCCAGTGAAAGAGGTAATTGATTTAGGAAGAAAATGGGGAACCAAACATTTCATCATCGAGCAAGAATCTTACCAAGGTAAAACTCCATTGGATTGCGTGAAAGAAGATTTGGTTATCATGAAAAAATGGGGATACAAATCCTGATCGCACTCAAAAAAAATACAAAGCCGGATCCAAAGAATCCGGCTTTTTTTATGAGTTCCCTAACCACAGGGCTCCTCCTATACTAGAACGAACTGCACCGGTTACAGAATGACTTACATTCGCTTCCTCTCTCCATCTCAATACACCCAAAACTGCCATAATCAAAGCTTCTTTGTATTGAACAGTTTGCTCATCTGGTATCACAAGTGATATACCATGAGCTTGAACATGAAATTGAATACGCTCGCACAAATAAGTATTGAGAGCCCCACCTCCAGTTACCAGCATGGATAAAGTTTCAGGTGAATTGGTTTGCTTTGATTTCAATTGGCCGATGGCCCGAGCAACCTGAAAAGCTATATGCTCCACGCATGTTGCCAAAGCATCTGCGATGCTTGTACAGCGCGACTTCAAAAGTGGGAAAAGAATTTCAGTTCCCATTTCATTGGCCAATGATTTAGGAAAGGGAGCTGAATAATATTCCAGTTTATTAAGCTCTGCCAAAACTTCTTCATTCACAATTCCTTGCTTGGCCAATAAACCTTGATCATCATATTCGAACCCCTCTTCATTTGCTAGGAGATTTAAAACACGATTAGCTGGGCACACATCAAACGCATCGATGGCATGGGGCGAATGACAAGAAATATTTGCAATGCCTCCGATATTTAAAAAGTAGGTATGAGTGGGAAATAATAATTTCTCTCCCATGGGAACAATAGGTGCACCCTGACCACCTAAAGCAACATCCATAGATCTTAAGTTTGAAACAACAGGCAATGTGGTTTCAGCAGCAATGGCAGCTCCATCTCCAATTTGTATGCTGTATAAGCCAGGATGATGAAATACAGTATGCCCGTGAGAAACGATTAGCGCTACACGAAAATCCAAATTGTGTTCTTGTAAAAATTGATTAACCAGTTTTCCGGTATAATGCCCATATGCTGCATCGAGTTTAACAAATTCTCTAGCAGATAAATTCTTCGCATCCGCTAACTTGGACTTCCAATCGAGATCATAAGGAATACAAGTTGAATGCTCAATTCGATACGTCCACTTTCCACCTTGTTCTTGAAATTCAACGTATGCAATATCCAAGCCATCCAATGAGCTTCCACTCATCAATCCAATCACACGATATACCATAGATTATGTTTAGTTTTGTACAAGTCCTCAAAAATAATCCTTTGTATGGTTAAAAACTTGAGTGAACAGCACTCTTTGGTCAGTAACTGGATCAGTGAGCTTCGAGATACGAGCGTTCAAGGAGATCGGATGCGTTTCCGAAAAAACATCGAACGTATTGGTGAAGTGCTTGCCTATGAAATAAGCAAATTCTTACCGTGGGAAGAAAGAAACATCACCACCCCCTTAGGAACAGCAAAGACAAAAATGCTCAAAGAACAACCGGTATTGGCAACCATATTGAGAGCAGGAATCCCTCTTCACCAGGGTTTATTGAATTATTTTGATAAAGCCGATAACGCTTTCATCGCTGCCTACCGAAAACATCATCCCGATGGAAGTTTTGAAATCAGCCTGAATTATTTGGCATCACCGGAACTGGAAAAAAGAACTTTAATTCTTGCCGATCCCATGCTTGCAACTGGTGCATCGCTGGTTAAAACTATTTCCTTTTTAAAAAACGAAGGAGCATACACCTCCATTCATATAGCTTGCGTTATTGCTTGTACGGAAGGAATTCAATATGTATTGAAACATGTTCCTGAAGTACATATTTGGTGTGGAACCATTGATGAAGAACTCAATACCAAAGGATACATCGTCCCCGGGTTGGGAGATGCAGGTGATTTGGCATTTGGAGAAAAATCGCAATCTTAATCCGATACATGCAATTGAAATTTCATTTTTGTTGGCTGATTTCAATTGGAATATCTATGCATGTGCATAGTCAGGATCCGCATTTTTCTCAATTCTTTGTTTCTCCACTCACACTGAACCCTGCTTATACTGGAAAGTTTGATGGCGGTTTTCGTTTTTCTGGAAATTTCAAAAAACAGTGGCCTACCATTAACAACGCCTTTACTTCTTCAACAGCAGCAGTTGATTTTAGTATTTTAAGAGATCAACTTCCAGAGCACGATACCTGGGGCGTTGGGGTATTAGCTTTAAATGATCAAAGTGGAAATAAAGTCCTCAACAATTCATTTTATAGTATTAGCACTGCCTATTCAAAAG
>JBEDAP010000082.1:0-2539 GCA_041177705.1 Bacteroidota bacterium | reverse complement strand
GATCTCTATCCTCTACAAGCGCCATCAAGAATTCATGCGCCAAATGAGGGTGAGATCCACCATGTCCTGCTCCTTGCGTGAAACTCAAATGGGTATTCTGAGCTAAATCATAAACACCTTTGGTTGTAAAATCGCGAATGCCTTCTGGTAACAAATGAGCATAATCGGGAACGGTAACTTTTTTGGGTATTTCTGCTTCCGGAAGTTTAGCGGTATGCAAAACATGTTCTTCGTGTTCGATCAATGCCCACTCGAAAGATTTTTTAGAGCCATATACCTCAAAGCTTTCGCGGTATTGCCTGGCCACATCAAATAAAGAACGATACACATAGGCACTCAAATCGGATTTTTTGAATTTGATATGCGCAGATTCAACAGCAAAAGGTGAATTGTGAATCTTTGCCAATTCTTCTCGAATGGTCCCAGATCCAAAACAGGAAACATATTCAGCTTCCAGCTTCAACAATCCTGCAACAGGCCCTACGCAATGCGTTGCATAATGCATGGGAGGAAGTCCCGGCCAATAATCAGGCCATCCATCCATATCCTGCTGATGGCTTGCTTTTAAAAACTGAACTTTCCCCAACTCACCTTTTTCATACAACTCTTTTACATATAAAAATTCCCGGGCATGCACAACCGTTTCCATCATCATGTACTTCTTTCCCGTTTCCTTGCATGCCTGTACAATTTTCATACAATCCTCTACGCTGGTTGCCATCGGCACAGTGCATGCAACATGTTTACCGGCATAAAGTGCCTTCAACGATTGTTCTGCATGATTGGGAATAGGAGAGTTGATATGAACGGCATCTACATTCGGATCCTTCAATAATTCATCGTAATCGGTATATCGCTTTTCGATTCCAAATGCATCTCCTATGGCATGGAGCTTGGATTCTGTGCGTTGACAAATGGCATACATGTTGGCGTGAGGATGTCTCTGGTAAATGGGAATAAACTCGGCGCCAAATCCCAGACCCACAATGGCAATGTTAACTTTCATGTGCTATATTTTTTAAAAATTGGATGCTTTCTTTTACCAATTCCATCTCGCTTGAAAATGTTTTTCTCCAGATATTGGCAGCAGCAAGTTTGGTACTAAATGCTTCCACACTGATCATCCCCTCGTAGTTCATTTTTTTCAATGTTTGGAATACGGACTTAAAATCAACATGCCCCTTGCCCAACGTTCCTCTGTCGTTTTCAGAAACCTGAACATGAACGAGACGATTGCCCATGCTTTCAACGGCACCGCTCATGTTTTTTTCTTCAATATTGGCATGAAAGGTATCAAACATCAATTGACAATTAGGATGATTGATGCTGGCGCACAGTTTTATCAACTCTTCAGAGGAAGTAACCAAATAACTTTCGAAACGATTCAAATATTCCAACCCGATAACCAGATCCAATTGTTTTGCATATTCTGCCAACTCGTATAAATTCTCTTGGGCCCAATCCAACTCATGAGAATTTGGACTACTTCCAGAAAAAACACAAAGCGCAGAATGTATAGGACCGGTGAGAAATTTTGCTCCCATCACTTTTGCACATTCAAGTGCGCGCTTATTTCTTTCCAATGTTTTTTTTCGAACAAGGGGATCGGAACTAATTTGGTGGTGTTCAGCACCATTGAATGTCACAGCTACCCGATCCAACTCCAGAGCATCGAGTTGCTTTCGCCAAGCATTCCATGCGGAGGGATTCACGTCGAATACCGGAACTTCAACCCCGCCATACCCTGCTTCCTTGATTTGTTCTAAAATGGGGAACATCGATTCATCCATTTCCGTACCCCACAAAAGCAGGTTCATCCCGAATGTATTCATGATCGTTTTTTAGGAAAGACAATTTAAGGATTTTTGTATATTCATTTCATCAACCAACTGCTTATGTCAACTCAACAACGTTTTACCGCTCTGGATGTATTTCGCGGCTTAACACTCTGCTTCATGATTATTGTAAACAACCAACACGGCGCAGAGGCATTTGCACCCCTTTTGCATGCGGAATGGGATGGATTTACACCTACCGACTTGGTATTCCCTTCTTTTCTTTTTGCGGTAGGTAATGCGATGGCTTTTACCATGCCGGGTTTACAAAAAATGGGCAATGCAGCAGTACTCAAAAAAATTGGGAAAAGAACATTTCTGATATTCCTGATCGGATACCTTTTGTATTGGTTTCCATTTTTTTATGTGAGTGACGCTGGAGCTTGGTCGCTTAAACCCATTGAAAACACCAGAATCTTTGGTGTACTTCAGCGAATTGCACTTTGCTATGGAATGGCCGCATTGATGATCCATTTCCTAAAAACAAAAACGATTTACATCATCAGTGGTTTGATCTTACTCGGATACTGGGCTTTGCTTTTGCTAGGAGGCGACATGACCATGCTCGGTAATTTTGGAACAAAACTCGATATCTGGTTGATTGGCGAAAGTCACATGTATCATGGAGAAGGGGTTGCATTTGATCCAGAAGGTTTTACCAGTACATTTCCTTCGGTTGTAAATGTTTTGATTGGATATTATAC
>JBEDAP010000081.1:0-3328 GCA_041177705.1 Bacteroidota bacterium | reverse complement strand
CATAGTCTGTAATACTTCCGCCAACAAAAAAATCTTTAACGGGAGATTGATACACACAATTGTTGGTATCGATGATTCGAATTTGCATGGCATACAGTCCGCGCCTTGCATTGTCTCCATATTTGCACAAGGTGGATATGTCCAGTTTCTTGGCCACATCACCTGTTTGACCGGTAAAACCACAACCAAAATCCCAGTCAAAAGACTTGATCATGGTTATATCATCTATCACCGCTTTTAAATTCAAGAATGTATCGCTGATGCAAATAGGATCGGCAAGTGAGATGAGATCAATTTTGCTCTCGTTGGTTACACGAAACTTCAACGTATCTGAATAGGTACAACCATCCCCACTCACTTTTAATGTGATGCTGTACAAACCCGATTTGGTATACGTGTGAACAAAATTGGGCTTGGAAGCGGTATACACATCTTGCGTACCATCACCAAAATCCCATTCCCATTTTTGAATGTTGCCGGTCGACTGATCCCGGATACTTCGCTCGAGTGGCTTGGAACAATCCAGCAGGGAATTGAAGGAGGCAACAACTCCTCGCACATTTACAAATTGTGGCTTATTCAAAGTTTTGGCACAACCGTTTCCATAAACTGTTAAAGACACATCGTACTTTCCCAGTTTCTTGAATTGCCGGGATAAATTTTTCTCTAATGAACTATCGCTGTTGTTAAATTTCCATTTGTATCCTGTAGCATCCGGACCTACATAATTGAATGAAAATATTTCGCTAGCACACGCATCGGCAGGTGTTACCGTAAAATCAAAAGGAGCTGGAGGAACACCCACTTTTACATCCCAATTGAAACTACTTGTACATCCAGATGGAGATCGAACACTGAGATTGACCTTGTACAGTCCAGCAACAGTAAGTTGAAAAGCATCTGGTATTTCCAAGGTGGATGTATACACGATGGTTCCACTCGCGTTGGTTACATTCCATGACCAAGTCTGAATTTCCAAAGGATTTACAAAGCGAATATCTGGCTTAATCGTCAAGGGTGCACAGCCACTGTCTGGAAGATTGGTTCTAGAAATAGCAGGCGGAGAAATCACAATCATATCATCCACTCGCTTTTCTTTGCTGCAACCAAAATTGTTAATGGCTGTAAGTGAAACCGCAAATCTTCCTAAACTGGTATATCGATGCCGAATGGTATTGGAAGTAAATGGAGCATTTTGTGTTACTGTTGTTCCATCACCAAAATTCCAGGTTCGCGTAAGTATGTTGCCAGAACTTTGATTGGTGAAGGTTACATCGAATGGAGCAGCACAATTGCTGACCTTATCTGCGGTAAAATCAGGAACAGGAAGCGGGTTGATGGTTACAGTTTTTTGTGTGGCAATCAAACAACTGCCAATTTGTGCATCCAATCGAACATTGTATGTTCCGGGTTGATCAAAATATTGATTTAAATCTTTAGTACGAGATACCTCAGTTCCATTTACATACCAAATGTTCAAAGAAGCATCGGGCTGCGACAAATTGGTATACTGGAGTGTTGATTGACTACATCCTACCAAGGGACCAGAAAAATCACTTTTAACCTGGGGAGCAGGAACATTGTAATCGAATGGAAATTCATTGGAACATCCATTTGCATTGCTGACTTTTAAGGTAATGCGATACGTTCCAGCTTGGGTAAAAATAAGATCTGGATCCGGAGCAGTTGGATTGGAAATAGTAACCGGTGCATTTCCTGAAGCTGTCCATAGATAGGACTCAGCATTCAAACTGGAGTTGATTGGCTTGGCTACGAATGGAAATTGACAAACATTAGCAGGTGCTAAATAAAATCCAGCTTCCAGTCGATTGAAAATGGTAATGTAATCTGCAACGGATTGTCCAATAGCTTCGCAACCAGACTCCGTTTTCAACGTCAACCGAACTCGTTTGGTACCCGGATTGGCATAGAGATAATTAACAACAGCAGCATTGTCTGAAGTTGTATTTCCTTCGCCAAAATCCCAGAATCTACTGACAATATTATCCCGATATACCGTTCCATTCGTTGGATCAATAACTTCTCCCGTTGGTGTTAGATCCCTAAAGGTTACACCCAACGGAGCACATCCTGATCGCACATCTGCATTGAAAGCAATTTGAGGAGAAGGATAGATAACCAACACCTGAGTTACTGCATCGGTTTCATTGGCACTATTTCGAATGGTTAAGTTGATGTAATAAACTCCAGGCTGATCGAAAGTCCAAGTTGGATCGCGGAGTGTAATGGTTGGCGAAGAACCAAATTTCCATTCGGAGGTAAATGTTCCTCCCGTACTTAAATTGGTAAACTGAATGGGAATACCAGCTCCTCCGACTGCTATGCATGAAGCAGGCTTGTTAAACGAAAATGCAGCTTTCAATTGCGCATAAGAAAGTTGATGCGTTGAGACGCCCAAAAACAGAAAAAACAAGCTCACAAGGGCTTGTCGAATCGGCTTTTCAAATCTGTTCAAGTTCAATATTGGCATCATGCTTATGCCTTTGCGGCTTAGCTTGTGTAAAGTTAGTTGAATATCGACTGAATTGTATACCTAAAAGGCATTTTTCAAAACGCTTTTTATAGACACATATTGCATAAAATCAATTATTTAGGAGTTGATTAGGATACTACTTCGATACTAAATTCCACCCCAAATAAGCCCCCCCTTTTTTGAGGGCCACTTGGTAAAAGGAAACCAGTCTTTTTTCTAGCCATTGGTCATCGATCCATTCAGTTTTGGAAACTACCAATTCCTTCTCACCCGTTTTACCCCCTGGAACGGACTGCAACGCTATGATTTTGAATCCGTTCAATTCCTCCGATTGCATCAAGCTTTTTTGAACTTCTTCGTTGGGGACTTTAAAAATATGCTCAAATTCATGCTGTTTTCGTTCTTTGGATAGATCGGGAAAAAGAGTTTCAAGCTTGTGCCTGTTTCGGAGTCGAAACAACTCCAAAGCCGATGGGAATAATACCGACCTGTAATTATCCCAACTCTCATCTTTTTTGGCCTGAACCAACCACTCATGTTCTGGGAAGGGCATCATGCTTCGTTGAGAAGCTCTGGCATATCCAAGTGTATCAGCAGCATAAAAATAAAATTCTCGAATTCCACGCTGGGTAAATCGACCCACAAACTCGGCCTTGCATTGAGCTTTGTAAAATTCAACCATTCGATTTTCCATATCCAATAAAACCTCTCGTTCATCCCCTTTTGGCATTCCGGATTGATCCATGCGACTCAATTTCACCCGATGAATGATGACAAAAGGATGGTTTTTCTGGAAATCTTTGGAGGATTCAAAAGCAAGATTGAGGTTGATAG
>JBEDAP010000080.1:0-2933 GCA_041177705.1 Bacteroidota bacterium | reverse complement strand
TGCGGGGCACTTAGCATCAATCCGGAAATTGCAAAAGATTCAGGGAAGTCGCTTTTTCTATCCGAAGACAGAACATACCTCACGTTTGAGGAAATGATTAAAAAAGAAAGTGAATTGCCGGCAGACAAGCGTATGGATTTTGTTACGATTGTAACTCCAAACTTTGCGCATTTTGCTCCTGCAAAAATGGCCATGGAGCATGGCTTTCATGTGGTAATCGAAAAACCCATTGCCTTCACATTGGATGAAGCAAAAGAGCTCAAACAAATTCAGGAAAAAACAGGACAAGTACTTTGTCTCACTCATACGTATTCCGGATATCCACTGGTAAAAGAAGCCAAGCAAATGATCAAAGCGGGTAAGCTTGGAAAAATCAGAAAAGTATGGGTAGAGTATCCTCAGGGATGGCTCAGCAAACTAACAGAAAGAGAAGGCAATGCACAAGCTGCATGGAGAACAGATCCCAAGCGAAGCGGAAAAAGCGGATGCATGGGCGATATTGGTACCCATTGCGCACACCTGGCAGAATACATAAGCGGATTAAAAATTACACAGATCTGTGCTGATCTGAATGTGATGGTAGAAGGAAGAATGTTAGATGATGACGGAAACGTTTTATTGAAATTTGAAAACGGTGCAGCAGGCGTATTGATGGCATCGCAGGTTGCTGCAGGAGAAGAAAACGGAATTAAGATTCGCGTTTACGGAGAAAAAGGCGGCTTGGAATGGGCTCAGCACGAACCCAATACCATGTTGGTGAAATGGCTGGATCAACCCACACAGATTTATCGTGCCGGAGGAAATTATGGCGATAGACTTTCTTCATTTGCAACACACAATGCTAGAACTCCAGGCGGACATCCCGAAGGATATTTGGAAGCATTTGCCAACATCTATAGAAACTTCGCTTTAACGCTTTCTGCTAGAATGGATGGTATAGAGCCGACTCCAGAGATGTTGGATTTTCCCGGAGTTGAAGATGGAATAAGAGGAATGGCATTTATTGATAACGTAGTGCTTTCTTCTCAATCTTCGCAAAAATGGACTCCCCATAACGTGTAACTGAAATTGATAGCACATGAAAACAATAAAAGGTCCGGGTATATTTCTTGCTCAGTTTATGGGAGATCAGCCTCCCTTCAACGATTTGTCATCTATTTGCAAATGGGCGGCTTCACTGGGTTTTGTGGGAGTGCAATTGCCCAGTTGGGATGCACGTTGCATTGATTTGCAAAAAGCCGCAGAAAGTAAAACCTATGCGGATGAAGTGAAAGGAATTGTAGAAGCAGCTGGACTTCAAATCACAGAATTATCAACCCATTTACAAGGACAATTGGTGGCGGTGCATCCTGCATACGACGATTTATTTGATGGGTTTGCACCTGCCTCTGTTAGAGGAAATAGCAAAGCAAGAACGGAATGGGCTGTGCAACAATTGAAATATGCTGCAAAAGCTTCTGCTAACTTGGGATTGAATGCCCACGCTACCTTCAGCGGTGCGCTGTTGTGGCATACAGTATATCCTTGGCCTCAGCGTCCTGCAGGTTTGGTAGAAACCGGATTTACAGAATTGGCTAAAAGATGGCTACCTATTCTCAATACGTTTGATGAGAACGGTATTGATCTTTGTTATGAAATTCATCCTGGCGAAGATTTGCATGATGGCATTTCATATGAAATGTTCTTGGAGAAAACAGGCAATCATAAACGAGCTTGTCTCTTGTACGATCCTAGTCACTTTGTTTTACAGTGCTTGGATTATTTAGCGTATATCGATCATTACCATGAGCGAATAAAAATGTTTCACGTAAAAGATGCTGAATTCAATCCATCCGGAAAGCAAGGTGTGTATGGAGGTTATCAAAATTGGGTTCAACGTGCAGGCCGATTCCGTTCTTTGGGGGATGGCCAGGTTGATTTCTCGTCTATTTTCAGCAAACTTGCTGGTTATGATTATGCAGGTTGGGCCGTGATGGAATGGGAATGTGCATTGAAACACCCTGAAGATGGTGCAAAAGAAGGAGCTGTCTTTATTAAAAATAAAATCATTCGTGTTACGGAGAAAGCATTTGATGATTTTGCCGGAACAGGAAGCGATGAGGCATTCAATAAAAAAATACTGGGTATTTAATTTTTAAAAAAAAGAAAAAAACAAAAAATGAAAAAAGTTCTATTTGTCGCGTTTGCAGCTGCAGCACTTTATGCCTGTGGTGGTGGAGAAACCAGTTCAACAGAAACAAAACCGCTGAGCAATGCAACATCGGAAGAAGTTGCCCCTGCTGCTGAACCTGCTGTTGCCAAGAAAGATGGTAAAGCATTGATTGAGGGCTCAGATTGTAGAACCTGCCACAAAGACGATACCAAATTGATTGGTCCTGCTTACATGGATGTTGCCAAGAAGTATGAGAATACTTCTGCCAATGTGAAAATGCTAGCAGAAAAAATCATCAAAGGTGGTCAGGGCAATTGGGGCGAAATTCCTATGGCCGGACATCCCAATATCAGCGAGGAAGATGCATCTGCCATGGTTGAGTATATCTTAACAATGAAAAAATAAATCAACATGAAAACCCTTACAACGATTGTCAGCCTTTTTCTGATTTCAATAATCAGCATTTCAGCAATTCAAATTTCAACTTCCAATGCCAAGGGTGGATGGAAAAAACTGTTCGATGGAAAATCCAAAAAGGGGTGGCATATCTACCGTGGAGAAGGGACGGGAGAATCCTGGCAGGTGGAAGATGGGACCTTGACTTTTACACCCATTACTAAACCGGGTGTTAAAGCAGGAGGAGATTTAACAACGGATCTTGAATATGAAAATTATCATTTCAGTTGTGAATGGAAAATTTCAGAAGGAGGAAACAGTGGAATCATCTTTGGAGTAAAGGAAGATTCCATGTACAAAAAATCATATCTAACCGGAATGGAAA
>JBEDAP010000079.1:0-8702 GCA_041177705.1 Bacteroidota bacterium | reverse complement strand
CAGGCAGTTAATGAAAAATGGTTGGATAAATGGATCTTAACAGATTTCAAAGGGGGTAAAAAGAACAAAGACCTTTGGAAACGCTATTACGAACTTGCCAAACCTCACCGAATCAAATTCATCTGGGTAAAAGGACATGCGGATAATCCCTACAACCAGCGTTGCGATGAATTGGCTACTGCAGCAGCAGACGGAAATCAGCTCTTGGAGGACAAAGGTTATTTAGAAAATACTTGAATTGCTGATTTGGACTTCATAATGAAATGATGTGATCCAAATAAAATTGCTCCAAATACAAAGGTTGCAACAAGGCTATTTCCATAAAAGGGTATACCATCGGCATAGGCCTGCATCAACCCTGAAAAAGTTTTGGGTCTTTGGTACCCACCGTTACCCAACCAAGTAATAAAATTGGATAGAATGAAAAAAATCGTTGGAGAAGCAATTGCCCCTTTTACAATTGAACTGAGATTGGATGGGTTTACAAAAAATCCAATTACGGTTAATGAAGCAAAAATGGCATAGTTCAATAAAATACCGTCGTATATCCCAGGTATTTCAGAAATACCATTTTGATAGAGTAATTGATAGAAAAAGTCCGACAACAACATGGAAGATAACGTGAGCACAAAAGCCCATTTCTTATTACTTAAAATGGCACCACCAAAAATGGCTATGGCAAATTGAGGAGCAAAACCCCAAGGACGATTTGGTATCGCACGATACATTGCAGCAACCAATACCATTGCTAATAAAGAAACCCATGTGTTTCTGGAAAGTCTCATTTTCGTATGCATTTAAGCAAAAATAGTGATTTATGGCTCCCTATTCCTATTCCTTCGAACTCATTTTTCCTCATCCTGTGCATAGCCATGTTAAATACCTACCCGGGCAATGACTCCTCTCATTTCTAGCTCAGCCCTACCCTCTATTGCCTCCATGGGAAGCGTGTAAAAAGAGGAAAAACCATCTGTTGTAATACTTTTTCCACCCTTCCAATTTCCCTTTCCTTCCAGTACCAAAACGATAGTTGGCGAGGGGTCGTTTAAACTTAGGGTCTCCCCTTTTTGGAGATGGAAATATCGAATACCAAAATCTGAAACTTGAGAAGGATAATAAACCTCCATATCGTTTAGGTTTCCTTGTAATACTTGAGGAGCGGTTTCAACAAACTGGGTATTGAGCAAGAGCTCCGGAATATCGATGTATTTCGGGGTTAAACCAGCGCGCAATACGTTGTCAGAATTCGACATCAATTCAATATTCTGACCTTCCAGATAAGCATGTGGCATTCCTGCACCCTGGAAAATACCTTGTCCAGGCATGAGTTTTACAATGTTAAAAAGATAAATTGAAAAAATCCCCCTATCGTATTGTTGGCCATCCGGTGCATGAATCAGTGCCCTGGCAGCCCAAAAATCAGGATTCTCTTTTTTCAACTCTCCCCTTTGATAGGAAAGAACAATCCTTTCTGCTAATGGCTTAAGAATGGCTTCAACTTCATGTTGCGGTGCATTCATAATTGAACTATACAGCGAAGCCAAACCTCCTTTCTCATATGCAGCTGCAAAAGAATGTAGAATAGGGTATGTTTTTAGTCGAGTTGCAACATCATTTGCAAATCCATGTAACAACCAAAATTCACTGAGAGCCACCATAATTTCTGGTTTGTGATTTTGGTCCTTATAATTTCGATTAGCTGCATCCAATGGAATCCCAAGCTCATTTTCTTTTGCAAATCCTTTCACAGCTGCTTCAATGGTAGGATGAACCTGAATGGATAACATTTGTTCCACATCCAAAACTTTCAATAAAAATGGAAGAGAAGTAAAATGTAACAGCACGGGTGGACCCAAATATCTTTTTCGATCGGATACAAGCAAGGCATTCAGGTTGGTTTTTGCGCCATCCCCCAAATCAACTTCACTGACTCCTCCCGGATGAACACCTAGCCAGTACTCGGCATAAGGCAACTTCTCCTTGTTATCATGGCCCAATAGGTTCGCAATAAATGTTTTTCCACCCCATGCATAATGTTGAATTCTCCCTTTGATCCGATACATACTCTTTGAACTTCGTATTAAAACAATTGAATTTTATGGGATAAAAATACTACATAATGGCTTGGCACAACGATACGGGTAAATTGGGAGAACAAATGGCGTTTGAATGGCTTGAACAACAGGGATATTGCATTCTAGAAAAAAACTGGAAGTATGGCAAATATGAAATCGATATCATATGTGTTCGAGACAAAAAATTACATTGTATTGAAGTTAAAACAAGAAGAAACACTCGCTTTGGCTACCCAGAAGAGTTGGTGGATCGAAACAAGCTCTACCATTTCATCACCGCAGGAACTGCATATAAACGGACAAAACCTCAATTCAAATGGATACGATTTGACATACTGGCAATCACCTTAGACAAAACGAATCCACCTCGCTTTTATCTGATTGAAGACGTGTACCTGTAAATCTTACTTGAGTAATTCTTGTAACTTGGCATGCAGCTGATCCCCTCGGAGGTTTTTAGCTATAATCAGACCATTAGGATCTACAAGATAATTTTGAGGTATGCTCTGCACTTTGTATTGTACGGCGACAGCATTGCTCCAAAACTTGAGGTCGCTTACGTGTGTCCAACTCAGCTGATCGTCTTTGATTGCTTTGAGCCATGGATCTTTCGCGCGGTCCAATGAAACTCCTAATACGGTAAAGTTCTTTGCCTTGTATTTTTGAAATGCACTAACCACATTGGGGTTTTCTTGCCTACAAGGGCCGCACCAGCTTGCCCAAAAATCAATCAAAACGTATTTCCCTCTGAAGGAAGAAAGTTTTACATCCTTGCCATCGGTATCCTGCTGTGCAAAATCAGGTGCAGGCGTTCCGATTGCACCGAATCTAGCGTCTGCAATTACTTTATTGAGGGTTCTTCCAAAATAATTTTCTTTAGCAGCAGGAGCAATTCTAGCCATCCGATCTTCCATAAGCTTAGGATCGTCATTCAATTGCATCAAGACGAGAAGCACAAATGGCGATACAGGAGAATTTTGATGTGAATTGATAAACTGATCCGCTTGTTTGGAAACTTCAGCAACAACATCGTTGTAATTTTTCCGAATGGCTCCATCTGGATCCTTAACGCCTTGATTTAATTGTTGTGCATACCCGCTTAACTTTGAAAACAAAGGATTGAAAATACCATTGAAAGCAATAAAATCATTGTGTGACGAAGATCCGGACACTTGTGAATTTTGAAAAGTTGCCCAATCCCCTTCAATTTTAATGGAGGAAGCATCCAAAAATATAAATAGACGTTGAGCTCCATTATTTGCCGTTAAATAATAGAGTCCAGGTTCTTTGAGCTTACCAGAAACCTCAAATGATTCGCCATTGGATTTGAAACTAGCAAGAGGCTCAGGACTAATCTCCTCGTTTTTAATAACGAGGTCGGTTTTATCGGGCATTCCCTTAAAACTACCTTTGATCTTATAGGACCCTTCTTGTGCAAAAGCAAAAGATGGCAATATCAATAAATAGAAAATAATCTGTTTCATGCTTTATGGCGTTTTTGTAAAACTTCTTTGACTGATTCTAAGTTATATCCTTTACTGTTAAGCAAAAGCAAATAGTGAAATAGCAAATCAGCAGCCTCATTAAGAAATTTTTCCTCGTTGTTGTCTTTGGCCTCAATTACCAATTCTACTGCTTCCTCTCCAACTTTCTGTGCTATTTTATTTATGCCTTTGTCTAGCAGGGATTTGACATATGAGTCTGGACTATTACCTGATTTTCTCAGTTCAATCACAGTTTCGAGCTGCTCTAAAAAATCCTGTGATCTATTTTTTTCATTCCAACATGTATCCGCACCAGTATGGCAAACCGGACCAACGGGACTTACTTTAAAGAGCAGTGAGTCGTTATCACAATCAACAGCATAAGAAACTAGATTGAGGAAATTGCCACTCTCCTCCCCTTTTGTCCAGAGTCGGTTTTTGGATCGGCTATAAAAAGTGATTTTTTGAGAATTCATGGTTGCATCAAAGGCATCCTGATTCATAAATCCCAGCATCAATACCTTCCCCGTTTTGCTGTCTTGAATGATAGCAGGCACCAAGCCGTCAGCATATTTTGAAAAATCAATCTGCGTTTCCATTGCTGTGCAAAATTAGACATTCATTTTATGATCAGCGAATATTGATTCCTCTTGTTTTGAGGTAGGATTTTAGCTCAGGAATAGCAATTTGTCCAAAATGAAATACACTGGCTGCAAGTGCCGCATCCGCAGAATCTTCTAAAATATCTGCGAAATGGGCCATTTCACCACCGCCACCGGATGCAATAACCGGAACAGACACAGAATTGGAAATTAAGCTGGTTATTCCCTTTGCAAATCCAGACTTCGTACCGTCGTGGTCCATAGAAGTTAATAGAATCTCCCCTGCGCCTCTGCTAACTCCTTCCAAGGCCCAATCCAACGCAGTGGTTTCAGTGGGCAACTTACCCCCATTCAGATAGACATAATACTCTCCATCGTCATGCTTTTTAACATCGATGGCCAAGACGACACATTGACTTCCATAGGTTTTGGCCAAATCATTGATCAATTCGGGATGTTTAAAGGCAGCTGTATTGATCGAGATTTTGTCAGCGCCACTGTCAAGCAAAATCCGTACATCCTCAACTGAGGAAATTCCTCCCCCCACGGTAAAAGGAATGTTGATTGCATGTGCTACACGATCAACAAGGGCAGCTAACGTTTTTCTTTTTTCATTTGTTGCGGTAATGTCTAAAAACACGAGTTCATCAGAACCTTCCTTTGCATATCGAGTAGCCAATTCCACTGGATCTCCAGCATCACGTAAGTCTAAAAAATTAGTCCCTTTAACGGTTCTTCCATCTTTTATATCCAAACAAGGTATGATACGCTTGGCTAACATATTAATTGATATTTACAATGAATTGCTCAAGCTCTTTCAACGTGATCCGATTCTCATAAATGGCTTTACCAATAATTACACCAGCGCAGCCAATATCTTTCAACGCATACAGATCTTGCATACATGAAACACCTCCGCTGGCAATTAAATTTATTCCGGGACAACTCTTTATAATCTGACCGTACAACTCCAGGGATGGTCCTTCCAAGCGACCATCTTTAGCAATATCCGTACAGAAAA
This sequence comes from Bacteroidota bacterium, assembly GCA_041177705.1. Classification (GTDB taxonomy): domain Bacteria; phylum Bacteroidota; class Bacteroidia; order Chitinophagales; family Chitinophagaceae; genus Pollutibacter. Next base: position 3,520 of record JBEDAP010000079.1, on the reverse strand, counting down.
TATGATTCAAGCCTTGTGAAATATAGGACTGTATATAGGGTATCAATTCAATTGAAGTCTTCTCCTGCCAACCCGAAATGGCAAGTTTCCCGTCTCTTGAATCTGCGCCTAATAAAAACTTTGATGCTCCAAACTCCAGTAACCATTCTGAAAATACAGTAGGCTGTTTAGCGGCAAGACTACCTACTGTAGCAAATGAGATACCCAAACTGAAAAGTTTTTGGATGTCTGATACTTCTTTTATTCCGCCACCAAAATCAAGGGTCAATTTTGTATTTGAAGCCAATTGCTCGGCTACTTCCCAGTTTACAATTTCTCCTTTTTTAGCACCATCTAAATCTACTACGTGCAAACGTTTTATACCATGTGCTTCAAACTGCTTGGTCATCTCCAGAGGTGATGCGCTGTATTCAGTTTTTGCGGCATAATTCCCCTCCGTTAAGCGAACACACTTTCCACCAATAAGGTCTATGGCAGGAATGATTTCCATTTAGGATGGCAGATTTAAAAAATTAGAAAGAATGGTAGCACCCACATCGGCGCTTTTTTCTGGATGAAATTGAACACCATAATAATTTTTCTTATGAAGCGCACTGCTGTATGCACCTCCATAGTCCGTTTGTGCAATAGTATCCTCGCCCAATGCTGCGTAGTAACTATGAACAAAATAGCAATAGGAAGATTCCTCAACTCCTATAAACAGCGGAGATCTTAAATGCGTGATGGTATTCCATCCAATTTGAGGCACCTTGTATGAATTTTCTGGAAGTTCGAATCGCTTTACCCGCTCTTGAAAAATAGATAGACAGGTCGTTTCGTTTTCCTCCGAATATGAACACATCAACTGCATACCCAAGCAAATTCCTAAAAAAGGTTGGCGAGCATTTGAAATAACTGAGTCAAGTTTTCGCTCACGCAAATACCTCATTGCGCTGCTGGCCTCGCCTACTCCTGGAAATATTATTTTCTCCGCCTGCAAAATGGTTTCAGGATCATCTGAAAATATTGGAGATACTCCCAGTCGCTCCAAGGCAAACTCCACCGATCTTAAATTACCGGCATTGTATTTGATAACAACAACACTCATATCGCTCTACCTCTTACGTTATTCAAAAAAGCTTGTGTTATATCTTTTACCGATTCATTGGGCTTTGAAAGAGCTTGAATAAAAGCTGAACCAATGATAGCTCCATGGGCATGAGGTTTTACTGCATCAAAACTGGCTTTATCCTTAATTCCAAATCCCACTAAAATGGGGTTTTTTAAAGCATAGGATTTTAAACGCTCTAAATATGTTTTAACTGCATTAAAATCTTTTTCATTCCCAGTGGTAGAAGAAGAAGAAACGGCATATAAAAAACCAGTACTTAATTCATCCAGCTTTCTCACCCGACTTTCACTTGTTTCAGGTGTAACTAAAAAAATAAAATCAAGTCCATATTTGCGAATGATTTCTCCATAATGGGATTCAAACTCATAAAGAGGTAAATCGGGCAGAATTAAGCCATCTACACCTACTTCGGCAGCTTTTTGACAAAAATTTTCAAATCCATATTGAAGGACCGGATTCATGTAACCCATTAAAACGAGTGGGACTTTAATTTTTGACTTAGCTTCTGCCAATTGCTCAAACAAAGTAGCAATGGTCATTCCATTGGCCAATGCTACCGAACTGCTTTGCTGAATCACAGTACCGTCTGCCAATGGATCACTATAGGGCATACCGATCTCAATCAAATCTGCCCCATGATCTTGCAACGATTCCAAAATAGGCCATGTACTATTCAATTGAGGATAGCCTGCAGTAAAATAAACATTCAAGATATCATTCTGCTTTTCTTGAAAAAGCGTTCCAATTCGTGTCATGATCAGGTTTATTGTTCATTCATCGCATTCATATACGTAGCGAGGTCTTTATCCCCTCTGCCACTCAAGCATATCACACTTACTTCATTTTTCTGCATATGCAAGTCCGCCAACACGGCAAATGCATGTGCCGTTTCCAACGCAGGTATAATTCCTTCTATTCGCGAAAGTTCGAAAGCCCACTTTAAGGCTTCCTCATCTGTTGCACTCAAGAATTTTCCTCTGCCTGAAGCAAATAGATTTGCATGCATAGGACCGATGCCAGGATAATCCAATCCTGCAGAAATGCTATGTGGCTCCACAACTTGACCATCTTGGGTTTGCATGACAATACTTTTACTGCCGTGTAAAATCCCAGGCACGCCCAGTTGTGTTGTAGCTGCACTCATGCCACTGTGTACACCATGACCAGCAGCTTCAACGGCTACAATTTCAACATTCGGATTTTCGAGGAAATGATAAAATGCACCAGCTGCATTGCTGCCCCCTCCAACACAGGCAATAACCCGATTGGGGTATTCCGAGCCTGTTTTTTCTAAAAGCTGTGTTTTAATTTCCTCGCTTATAACGGATTGAAATTTTGCAACCATATCTGGATACGGATGCGGTCCAACAACAGAACCAATAATGTAATGTGTATCATTGGGATTGTTAATCCAATCACGAATGGCTTCGTTGGTAGCATCTTTTAGCGTTTTACTTCCGCTGGTTGCAGGCACTACTTTGGCGCCAAGCATTTTCATTCGTGCTACATTGGGTGCCTGACGCTCAATATCTTTCTCGCCCATGTATACAATACATTCTACTCCCTTCAAAGCACAAACCGTTGCAGTAGCAACGCCATGCTGACCTGCACCTGTTTCGGCTATGATTCGTTTTTTGCCAAGTCGCTGTGCCAATAAAATCTGACCAATGGTATTATTGATTTTATGAGCCCCTGTATGACAAAGATCTTCCCGCTTTAAATAAATAGTTGTATTGAATCGATCGCTCAAGCGTTCTGCCAGAAACAAAGGTGTTGGTCTTCCTACGTAATCTTTTAACAAGGCATGAAATTCTTTTTGGAAGCCTTCGTCGGCATATATTGCTTCGTATTGCATGCGAAGCTCTTCTACGTTTTTATGAAGCATTTCAGGTATGAATGCCCCTCCAAAATCACCGTAGTAACCATGAACATTGGGTTTTGAAAACTGCTTTATCATGTTCTACTTTTTTATTGCTTTCAAAAATGTTTGAATCAAATTCATATCCTTGATTCCAGGGGAAACTTCAAATTTACTATTCACATCGATTGCAAAGAGATTTTGTTGAGAGCCTGCAAATTGATGGATAAATTTTACATCACCCGGACCAATTCCTCCACTTAAAAAAAAGGGTTTACTCAAAGATGAATTTTTCAAAAGATTCCAATCGAATTGCAACCCAGTTCCTCCGTATTCTTTACTCAACGTGTCAAAAAGATACAAATCAACTGCTTCAGCGTAGGGATAAACTTTGTAGTCAAGCTTGTCTTCCTTGCCAACCCGAAAAGCCTTGATGCAGTGCACATGATTTGAAATGGCTTCACAATAACGAGGCGACTCATCTCCATGCAGCTGAACCATATCCAAATTCCATTCATCTACTGCTCGTAAAACAACATCGGGTTCTTCAT
>JBEDAP010000078.1:0-2949 GCA_041177705.1 Bacteroidota bacterium | reverse complement strand
CAACATAGCTTCCAAGAGCAACGTATGGAATGGAAAGCTATTTTATATGCAATCCTTTGATCCCATTCAAACGGCAAATGATAAAGCATTTGGTGGTAGCATCGTTTATAACACAAGGAATATTGAATCGAGACAACGAATATTTCAAATTGGAAATCAATTCAATCCCGAGGTAGGTTACCTGAGAAGAGGAGGGTTTTGGAGATATGCCGGAGATATTTGGCTGAAATATTATCCAAAAAAAGGAAATATCAACCGACATGGCCCCATGCTCGACTACGACTTCACATACTTCCCAAACAAGGGTTTAACCGATTACGATTTGAACTTTTTGTACAACATTCAGTATAAAAACTATGTACAGCTGATGTTTAGGTTTCGAAGAGATTACACCAAACTCACAGAGGATTTTGACCCTACCAACACCGGCGGTTCCAAACTCAAAGCCGATGAATCATTTGTATACTACTCCTTTATTTGCAGCCTTACAACCGATCAACGAAAAAAGTTGGCAGCAAAACTACAAACCAGATCTGGTCAATATTTCAATGGAACTCGACTAAATCTAGATGGAGAAGTAAGCTACCGCATTCAACCTTTTGGAAGTATTTCCACCGTAATATCGTATAACAAATTAAATTTCCCTGAGCCTTATACCAGTGCTAACCTGCTTCTGCTGGGTCCGAAGTTTGACTTTACATTCACCCGTTCGCTTTTTCTCTCAACCCTGATCCAATACAACAATCAAATCAACAACCTCAATATGAATGTCCGGTTTCAGTGGAGGTTTGCTCCAGCCTCGGATTTGTTTTTGGTGTATACCGATAATTATTATGCCGATACGTATAGATCGAGAGGAAGCGCTTTGGTTCTTAAAGCTACCTATTGGCTAAATCTCTGATAAGAATAAACTGAGTAGTTTATTTTTTCCAATCAACAACTTTGAATACAATTTCTGCATACCCACCTCGTTCATACAAGATGCCTATCTTGCTACCCACAGAAACCAAATCGCTGTAGGCAGTCCAATCGCGTTGTCCTTTGTCCGATTTATCAATAACTATATTTTTGGTCCAGCTCCTGCCTTCATCATAACTGATTCGTAAAGTAAGATTATCCCTTAGTTTTTCATCCGCAGCATTGCAGTGCGCAACTATAGCTTTCCCTTTTTTATACCCAAGTGTCAATACCGATCCCTGACAAACAGGATCAGGTAGCGAAGAATCAAAATACGTTGTATCCCAAGATTTTCCACCATCAGATGAATAGGCAAGAATTCTATTTCGAATATCTCCTTTTTGATTTCGTATGGACATCATCATTCTACTATTGGAAAGTTCGGTTGCAATGGATTCATTGGATCCAGGAAGTTCAATATTATCTGATAAGTGAAATGTTTTTCCATGATCATCGCTATAATATCCGTGCGCTTTGTAATCGGTGAACCGTTCTTTGACATCACCTTGAGAGTGATTGGCAGCTACAAATATTCTCCCCTTGTATACACCTTGCTGAAATTGAAATGCATGTCCGGGTGTATTGGCATAGGACCTCCAATCTTCTTTAAAAGTATAATTGGCGTTGAAAGTAGGATAATAGGGTCGGTGTGCTTGCATAGTAATGTTTACCGGGTTCTCCCAGGTTTTTCCTAAATCCGTTGAACGTATATACCACACTTCCCGAAGCCCTTTCCCTTTCCGAACTTCACCTTCGTGGTTGTTGCCTGTATTGTAAAAAACATAAACTACACCTTTCGGGAACTGAGGATCATGCATGTCCACTAAGGGTGCTGGATTTCCGGCTTGTAAATTATTGTAATCAACTATTGTTTTCATACTCGACCAGCTCTTCCCTTTGTCTTTACTTCGCTTCATTACCAAATTGATGTCTCCAAAGTCTCCGCTGTTGTTAACACGACCTTCAGCAAAAGCCAGTAATTCTTTATTGGGCAAAGCAATGATAGCAGGAATGCGATAGTTTTTATGGCCATCTGTCCCACTTTTAAATACCACCACTTCTTGGGCAAAGGAATAGTTTATGATGAATACAAAAATCAAATAGATTTTTTTCATGAAATCATTTTGGGTTTTTGGAAAAACAAATGAATAAATAATACAACAAGAACAACCAAACCCAGCAAAGCAAAATCAGCACCCAAACTTCCTTGATCAGTTGATTTACCTAAATAACTTGTGATGAGAGCTCCTGAAAAAATTCCAGCTGTATTCAGGAATCCATACCCTGTAGCTCTGAGAGAGGGTGGTACAATCTGACAAAGAATTGGCATGCTGTTGCAATCAAACATTCCAAAACCAAAACCAAATAAAACAGCAGCAGCAATCATCACTACCAAACTAGTTCCATATCCCATCATCAATAAAGATGGAATTGTAAGAAATAATCCTATGGCACCCGTAAACATTCTACCACGGGTATGCACTTGAAACCATTTGTCTGAAATTCGTCCGCCAATTAAAACACCCAGCAAAGAGGAAAGAGAAATGGAGATAGTTGTAAGAGGCCCGGCTAAACGCATATCCATTTTCAAACTATCTGCTATCAGTGTCGGTGCCCAATTCTTAATAGCCCATCCCGGCAAACTGGGGATAGCAAAATATAAAATCATGATCCAAAATGACAAGGATCCAAAAAGGGAATAAAAAGGTTGTTTGCTTTCAACTATGTTATTGTTTGTTGCTTTGACTGTATGCTGATTTCTTAAAAACAGGAGCAACACAATTGCATAAATCATACCTATACCCCCAAAAAACATAAATGCATGTTTCCATGAATACACAGCAGAAATAGTTGAACCAAATCCACCAAATGCCTGACCTAAATAAATCCCTGCCATATGTATCCCTATAGCCAACGAACGAGTTCTCTCATCGTGATAATCAGCAATCATAGCCAATCCTGCCGGGATGTATAAAGCTTCGCTGAATCCCA
>JBEDAP010000077.1:0-3240 GCA_041177705.1 Bacteroidota bacterium | reverse complement strand
TTCGGCATCCTGCAAATCGATGCTCATTGCGATCTTAGAAAATCATTTGAGGGATTGGAACATTCACATGGTTCTATTATGTTCAATGTGATGGAATCCTTCCCACAAGTTTCCAAATTGATTCAACTGGGAATCCGTGATTATTGTGAATCAGAATGGAATTATATCTGCAACAGCGAATTCAGGGTGACCACCTATTTCGAAAAAGAATTGAAAGAACGTCAATTTGAAGGCGATACCTGGGCGCACATCACCGACGAAATCATCCAGCAACTTCCAGAAAACGTCTACATCAGCTACGATGTAGATGGATTGGATCCTAAACTTTGCCCACATACTGGCACTCCCGTTCCAGGAGGTTTTGAAATGGAACAATTGAATTTCCTGTTTAAAAAGATCAGAAACAGCGGAAGAAAAATCATTGGATTCGACCTCAGTGAAACCGGTGTAAGCAAAGACGGATGGGATGAAAACGTTGGAGCTCGCGTATTATTCAAACTCTGCAACCTCATGCTTTGCGATAATTAATATTCGCATGGGCAAAAGCAAAATTCACGACTACATCGTGGTGCTGAAGAATCAGCATCGGCCCTTGATTGAAAAAACGTCCTGGCTACTTATTTTACTTTCCTATTTCCCCTTGACCTTGTCGTATTACAATGACCGAAAGCAATGGATGACCCTGATTGCGATGGTCGTAATCACTGGAATTGCAATCAGCAACTATTTGGATAAAAAAAAGAATAAACCCATTCGTTTCAACGGAGCTCTTTTTGTCATTGGAGCAGCCCTCACCCTTTTCACCTCTTACGAGTGGATCAATGTATTGTATATCCTAGCTGGATTTTCCGAAGGCTTTCTTATCAAAAACGACGAAATAGGTTTTTCGAAAGATCAGATCATCAAATCCAGCATTATCCCTAAGAAAATACAATGGTCGGAATTGAACAATGTGCTAATCAAAGACGGATTGCTGACCATGGATTTCAAAAACAACAAGGTATTTCAAGCGTATACCGACGATGAAGAAGATGATGAATACGATGTAGAGGATGATGAATTCAACTCCTATTGCCAGGAAAGATTGGCTGGCAACTGACATCTATTCCAAGGGCCGAATCTTCATTTCAGTTTATTCAAGTAATTTTGCATCACGTGTCGCCATTTTTACTTTACTCCGACGGTCAGGGCAATATTTTTGAAGACCAAACCCTCTATGCAGTGGGAAGATCCGGCTGGGATGCACTTCCTGTTCCCGGAGATGAATGGATTGAACTTCCGGATGGAGGAACGCTCTATGAACTTCCCAATAGAAAGGGAATTGGGATCGATGTGAAGACGGGTGAAATGCGACTCTGCGAGAAGGGATGGGCTGTTGCATCTTTTGTACCTCCCGCACATACCACAACCTATTTATCCGCTTTTGAAACCGAACCCGGATCTGAAACCCTGCCTTTGTTTTGCTATACGGCTACCGGTTGGATGGATGATAAATTTTATGTCTGCGCTGTGAGGATCGAAAAGGACATTCGACAGGAGTGCTCCGGTTACGATCCTGAAAAAATCGAAGACGGTGTTGAATTTTTATTGAAAGCTTTTCCTGAAAACAGATTGGTTTCTCATTTAGCCGAAACTTGTTGCAGAACATACAATTGTCCCGCTGCCCGTAATTATTTCCTTGGCAGATGGGAATGCCCGATTCCTAGTTCACCCGCATGCAATTCCAATTGTATCGGATGCATTTCCTTTCAACCGGAAAGTGAATCCATTACATCACCTCAAGATCGATTGACATTTAAACCAAGGGTGGAAGAGATTGTAGAATTTACAGTCCCCCATCTCATGAATGCCGAATATCCCATTGTTAGCTTCGGCCAGGGTTGCGAAGGTGAGCCTTTGTTGATGTGGGAAACAATTCGAGAAGCTATTCAAGAAATTCGAAAACATACCTCCAGAGGAAGTATCAACATCAATACCAACGGCTCTATGCCCAAAGCTGTTCAGGCGTTGTGTGAAGCGGGATTAGACTCGATTCGTGTTAGTACCAACAGCGCACAAAAATCCTGGTATGAAAAATATTACCGCCCCAACAATTATAACTTCGAAGACATTGTGGAAAGTCTAAAGATCATGGATCGGTATGGCCGATGGAGCTCCATCAATTATTTTGTTTTTCCCGGATTAACAGATAGCAGCGATGAATACGAAGCATTGCGAAAATTGATTAAAGAGACTAACCTGAAAATGATTCAGTGGAGAAATTTCAACATTGATCCCGATTGGTATTTAGGTAAAATGAATTTGATTGAAACTCCAGAAGCAATGGGAGTTCGAAATATGATGCAGGCATTGAAAGAAGAATTTCCGACCTTGAAGTTTGGTTATTTTAATCCCCCCATGGAAAGAATCAAGGGCGATTACGAAAAAGATTTTGCACATTGATAGCTATCTTCTGGTAGCTGGACAGATTTTAACATGTCCACATTCAATTAAATCCTAATTTTAGATACGATCCGAAGAACCATGAGCAGCTTCGAGCAACAAAAAAACATCAAAGCATCCACCTATACCCTGCTGGTATTGGGAACTTTACTTGCGATTTGTTTCCTGGTGGCATGGACTCCCCCATCGCCTGCACCTGTTCCAGTAGAGGAAGGCATGGAAGTGAATTTAGGAGATAGTGAAACCGGATCAGGAGATATACAACCGCTTATTCCCGAAGAACCTGCTGCCGTTGTTGAAGACTCAAAAGTTACTCCGCCCCAACCTGCACCTCCTGCACAAGCTGAAAAAGAAATTGAAACAAACGACGACGATAAAGAAGCTCCTCCTGCAGTTGTAAAAAAACCTGTAGAAAAAATCAAGCCCAAAAAAGAAATCGTTCCCAAAGTTGAAGCTCCTAAACCCGTTGCTAAGCCCAAAGAAGAAAGCAAGCCCAGTCCACCTGTTGAAGCACCTCCCAAACCTAAATACGTGTACAAAGGGACCAACGCAACTGGAAAGGGAGGAAACAATGCGGATAGCTACCAGGCCAGCTCAGGACAAGGTATCGCCGGCGGAAGAGGTGATCAGGGAAAACTAACTGGCTCAGCGGATTCGGATAGCTATACCGGAAATGGTGGAACAGGTTCCGGAGGAAGCGGAGTTTCGATTTCCCGTGGACTCCAAGGAAGAAAAATAAATCGATTCCCATCTTTCCAGGATGAGTTTGATGAAAATGCAAAAGTGGCAGTAGACCTC
>JBEDAP010000076.1:0-4480 GCA_041177705.1 Bacteroidota bacterium | reverse complement strand
GTACAATCTTCAATACCTAGCCTTTGGAATTCTTTTCGGAATTATTTTGATTAAGGCAGAGGTTGTTTCCTGGTTCAGGATTCAAGAGATGTTTCGACTTCAAAGTTTTCACATGTTTGGCGTAATTGGTTCTGCTGTTGTGGTAGGTGCGATTTCAGTTTTTCTCATCAAAAAACTAAAAATCAAAACCATTCGTGGTGAAGAAATCCAGTTTCCTGAAAAAACGTTCAATAAAGGCCAGATCTATGGCGGATTGATTTTTGGATTTGGCTGGGCGATGACCGGTGCTTGTCCCGGTCCACTCTTTGCCCAATTGGGATATGGAGCCACTGTAGTTGCCGTAACCATTTTATCTGCCATTGCAGGAACATGGGTTTATGGTAAGTTCAGGGATAAGCTTCCAAGCTGATACGAGTTGTAGGTTTTGGGTTGTGGGTTAGGCTCTCAAATCAATTTTTTTACATCCCGGGATAATCAATAACTTGATTCTTCTAAATTCGTTTTTACCATGAAGCCGTTTTTACTAACCCTTATTTCTTTGGTCCTATTGGTTACAGCTCAAGCTCAGCAATCCAAACATAGAGTAGTATGGGATTTATCAAGTGCCGATACCCTGTCTCAGGCTGCAGTGTTTCGTCAGATCAACAATGCACGCGTTGAAATTCCAGATTTGGAAATTGAAGTTGTATTTCATGGGCAAGCTGTTTTTGCTGTTATGAAAGACTCAACGCAGTTTGCTTCCCGCATCAAAGCAGCTAAAGAAAAAGGTGTTACCATGGCGGTATGCAACAATTCATTACGTCGATTGAAAATAGATCCTTCCCAAGTATCTCCATTAGCAACTGTTGTACCCAGTGCAGTTGTAGAATTGATCAAAAAACAAACAGAGGGTTGGTCTTACCTGAAAGCCGGTCACTGAGCAGCAACCTTTTTTATTTTGGGATCAATAAATTCCCATTCCAAGACATGGGGATGTATATGTTCTCTTTTGGCAATTTCAACCATGTCTTGAATGATTTTGGGGTTTGATGCCGCAACATCATTTTTTTCAAAGGGATCGTTTGCCAAGTTGTATAGTTCCCAGGGTGCATTGGGATCCTTTCTCATGTTTTTTCTTATGCCTTTCCAGTCTCCTATTCTCACTGCTATTTGTCCACCATTCTCCGGGTATTCAAAATAAAAAAATTCGTGTTTCTTTTGTTGTGAGTTCTTCCCCATGAGTGTAGGAAGAATCGAAATGCCATCGGTTTTATCAACTGATTTTCCTGTTAATTCAGCAAACGTAGCCATCATGTCGTATTGAATGGATACATGATTGCTTGTTGAATTGGCAGCAATTTTACCAGGCCAGCGGGCGATCAAAGGAACTCGAATACCGCCTTCGTATAAATCCATTTTCAAACCCCGAAGTCCCGCAACGCTATTAAAAAACTTGGTATCGACTCCTGCAGAAAATGTTGCACCGTTATCACTGGAAAAAAGAATCAATGTGTTTTGATCCAAGCCCAAGTTTTTTATTTTTTCCATGATGATTCCCACTTGTTCATCTAAAAAACTGATCATAGCAGCATAGGTAGCTCTTGGATATTTAGAGGGAGCATAGCCTTTATCTCCAAAATAGGGCACATCATCAAACAACCCTGCATATTGAGCAACGTATTTTTCAGGAGCTTGCAATGCAAGATGGGGCAATGTATACGGTAAGTACAAGAAGAAGGGTTTGCTTTTATTTTTGTCGAGAAACCCCAAAGCCTTCTCAGTCATTTTTGCCGGGGCATAGTCATTGCCAATAAATTTTTTGAAATCCGCGTCGGTAGCTGTTTTAGGATCAATCGATCCATGAACCATAAACGAATGATTGTTTAGGGTGTCCCATTTGTCGTTTTCCCAGAGATGGGTAGGATAAAAGTTATGTGCTTGTTTTTGATCGAGGTATCCATAGTAATAATCAAAACCATGTTGCAAGGGACTTCCAGTTGTTCCGGTTACGCCCATTCCCCATTTTCCAACGAGGGCTGTTTGATATCCTCTTTCTTTTAGCATCTTTGCAACAGTATAAGCTCCTTCGTGCAAAGGCATTTGTCCACCTTCCATTTTATCTTCAAATCCACCCAACTCATAATTTCCTCTGATGTACGAGTGACCAGGATGTTTACCCGTCATCAGCATGCAGCGCGACGGAGCACATACGGGCGCACTGCTGTAATGTTGTGTAAAACGCATTCCTTCTTTGGCCATGCGATCCAAGTTGGGTGTTTTGATTTTTGTTTGTCCGTAAGAACCCAGTTCACCATATCCCAAATCATCTGCATAGATGTAGATGATGTTTGGTTTTGATGTTTGACCCGATGTTTTTTGGAATTGAAGTGAAAGTAAAAAACAGAATAGTAATCCAAATGAGTAAAATCGAAAATTCATAACTGGGTTTTGATGCTTCAATGAAGTTAATCAAATACCGTTTTATATGCTTCTTAATTTAGCTACAGCTTCATGAAGTGTTTCATCTTTTTTAGCAAAACAAAAACGCAACACACGATCGTCTCTTCCATCGATGTAAAAAGAGGAAACAGGAATGGTGGCTACTTTGATCTTTTGTGTCAATTGAATCGCTAACTCTTTTGCGGGTAAATCTGATATCTTATCGTAGGTGGCACATACAAAATAACTTCCCGAAGAAGGAAGAAAATCAAATTTGGATTCTTGCATCGCTTCTAAAAACAAATCTCGCTTTGCCTGCATGGACGAACCCAACGAAAGATAATTTTTTTCTTTTTTGAGATGGGTTGATAAAGCGATTTGTGTGGGAGTAAAACAACAAAATGCGTTGAACTGATGGATCTTCCTGAATTCAGCAGTCCATGCAGGTGGAGCAACACAATACCCTAATTTCCATCCGGTACAATTGTAGACTTTCCCAAACGAGAAGCAAACAAAACTGCGTTTGTACAATTCCGGGTAACTCAATACACTGTGATGTTTTTTCCCATCAAAAACAAGATGCTCGTATACTTCATCGCTGATCAAAAATATTTCCGTCTCTTCCAAAATTGCCTGCAGCGCCAACATGTCTTCATGCGAGAAAACCATCCCGGTAGGATTGTGCGGACTGTTGATGATAATGGCACGGGTTTTTGGGGTGATGGCACGCTTCACTTTTTCCCAATCGATACTGTAAGAAGGAAACTCCATCGAAATTCGAATGGGAATAGCTCCATTGCAAACAATATTGGGGATGTAACTATCGTAAGCCGGTTCAAAAACGATGACTTCATCTCCAGGTTGAAGCAGGGTAGTGAATGCTGTATAAATAGCATAGGTGCCTCCAGGTGTAATGGTGATTTCTTCTTGAGGAGATACTTTATGTGTGTAAAGAGTTTCAATTTTTTCTGCGATAGCTTTTCTCAACGGCAGATAACCAGCCATGGGAACATATTGGTTGTGTCCATCTTGTATGGCTTTGGCTGCTAGTTCAGCCAATTCCTCGTCCATCTGAAAATCGGGGAAACCCTGACCTAAATTGATCGCTCCGTGTTCAGTCGCGAGAGCACTCATGACTGTAAAAATGCTAACGGGTGTTTCGGGAAGCTTGCTGTTTATAGAAGGCAACAAATCACCAAATTGAATGATTATAAATATTTATCTCCCTTGTTGCGTTTGATTTCTGCAACGTATTGCTTGATCTCTTGCTCTTTTTCTTTTTTACATATCAACAATACATCTTCCGTATCTACTACGATGTAATCGTTCATGCCCTGAAGTAAAACCAACTTGTTGTTAGGTACATGGACCATGTTGTCTTTGGCGTCTATGACCATCACATCACTACCTGCTACTGCATTTCCCAGATAATCTTTTTCCATGTTCTCATGAGCAGAATTCCATGTTCCTAAATCGCTCCATCCAAACGAGGATGGAATGATATACACGTTATTCGCTTTTTCCATGATTCCATAATCAATGGAGATATTGCTGCACAACGGATATATTTTTTCAATGGCTGCTTTTTCTTTTGGTGTATTGAAATGAGATTTTTCTGCATCAAACAACTCAGCCATCTCGGGCAAATGCTTCTCAAATGCTTTTACGATTTGTTGAATCTGCCAAACAAAAATACCGGCATTCCATAAAAACTCTCCACTGCTAACAAAGGTTCTGTCCAACTCGGTATTGGGTTTTTCCGTAAACGTTTTTACTTTATATACATTATCGCTTGCAGGCTGTTGTTCAAATTGTATATATCCGTACCCCGTATTGGGATGCGAAGGCTTTATTCCTAACGTGATGAGCGCTTTGTGTTGAGCAACAAAACTCATGGCTTCCAAGCAAACCTTGGTGAATCCGGTTTCATCTAAAATCAAATGATCTGCAGGTGCACAAATCAATACACCTTTTTCATTCAATTCATTGAGCTTATACGATATATAAGCAATACACGGAGCAGTATTTTTTCGGGAAGGTTCAGCAACAATATTTTTGATCG
>JBEDAP010000075.1:0-5546 GCA_041177705.1 Bacteroidota bacterium | reverse complement strand
TGCTAGACATAGAATTGAAATGTATTTCATAAAATGGTTTTGAGGTTTGGGTTTTGGGTTTTGGGTTTTGGGTTGTGGGTTTTGGGTTTTGGGTTTTGGGTTTTGGGGTTTGGTGTGAATCACCACCCCGCCTCGCTTCGCGAGGCACCCCTCCTTCAAGGAGGGGAATTTTATTTTGGGTTTTAGGTAGGTTGTAAGTTTTGGGGTATATGGAATAGGAGCAAAGAACTCAGAACCTTTAACCTTTAAATTCCTCAAAACCCAAAACACACAACCCAAAACAGATTTCATAATTCCCCTCCTTTAAGGAGGGGTGCCAACCGAAGGTTGGCGGGGTGGTGATTCCCTATTCCCTTGTCCCTCGTCCCTTTTCCCTCTACTTCCCCTTCCTCGGCAACTTCTCACTCCTCTGCGCAGTATTGTATACAAACGCAGCAACAATCGTAGCAATCTGCTTCAAATCATCTTCAATCAAATGATCATAGACGTCCATATTGCTATGATGTGTGCGTGTATCGTACTCAATTTCATCTTGGATGAATTGAAAACCAGGAAGTCCAATACCATCAAAAGCCTGATGATCTGTGCCGCCAGTATTGCTAATGGTAACGGTAGTAGCACCCAAATCCTTGAAAGGCTCCAGCCATTGTGTAAATATGGGTCTGCATGCTTCGTTACCTTGCAAATAAATACCTCTTATTTTTCCAGTACCGTTGTCGATATTGAAATACCCAGAAAAGTTTTGATAGGCAGGCAATTGTTCGGATGCTGCCCTACCTCCAAATGTTTTTTTCACATATCCTCTTGACCCCAAAAGCCCTTGTTCTTCACCACTCCAAAGTGCAATACGAATGGTGCGCTTCGGTTGTACACCCAATGATTTTAAAATACGGACAGCTTCCATCATCACAGCTGAACCTGCCGCATTATCAGTAGCTCCTGTTCCGGTTTGCCAAGAGTCCAAGTGAGCGCCAAGCATCACAATCTCTTCTTTCAATTTTGGATCTGTTCCTGGTATTTCTGCTATCACATTATAACCCTGGAGATCCTGATTGTAAAATTTGGTTTTAACTTCTGTTTCGATTTTTACGGGAGCTCCTGATTTTGCAATTCGGAGCAGCGTGTTATAATCTTCAACTCCTACAACCATATCCAAAAAGTTTTCCGGATCTGTTCCTTTATACGCTCCACCACCTTGTGCGAAAATTGTTCCATCGTGATTGCGAAGGGAAGAGCTCAAGAATGCGACTGCTCCTTCTTCTTTTGCCATGGTCTTCAATGCATTCAATAGGCGTTGTGGTGCCATGTTTCTTTGCATCTGCTCACGCATTCTGCGCATTTGTGCTGTATCTACTTGTCGGTTTTGTCCACCTCCAGCTAAAGCATCTGCCATTTTTTTAAGTTCTTCTTCTGTATAGCGTTCAGCATCCGCTTTGAAACTGTGTTTATATGCATAGGACATATCTGGAAGAAGAATTTTATTTTTAAGCTTCCCTTTGTAACCGGCTACTGTTGCTGAATCCTTGAGATCTACAATCAACACTTCTGCCTGCTTCATTCCCCCTGTTCCGGATGTCCATGTTTTGGGATAGGCCATGATGGGTTTGTAATAAGGAGCTGTCAACGCGAAATACATTTTCTCCAATTCCCATCCCTTTCCGAATTCTCCCCATGCATCCAACTGCGCATTTTTCAATCCATACGATGTAAGCGTTTCCTTTGCATAATTAGCCGCGCGTTGATAACCGGGTGAATTGGTGAGTCGATTGCCATTTAAATCGGTCAGGTGCAAGGCAATATCCATCACCTTGGATTTATTCAATCCTTCATCCCTGATCTTGGCCATCATATCCAAATCAAGCTTCTCTTGTGCAAATGAAATTGAGATCAGTATGCTTACTGATAAAATACGAGCGAATAACTTCAACATAAAATTGGTTTTATTTTAAGGGTGCGCCTACTGCTATATCGCAACGATGACCAGGTTGGCCATGCGCAGGGTTTAATTTGATGCCAGCATTGCTTGAAGGCAAATTCAATGCAGGAGCGGGATTATTTGCGAGACGATTGTTCGTTGTTATGGGAGATTGAGCAGGTTGAGCTGTTGATCCAGGTAAAGGTGCTCCTACAGCTAAATCGCATCGATGACCAGGCTGCCCGTGAGCAGGATTGAGTTGTGGGGATGCAGAACTGCCTCCCGCACTAACACCGGGTAGATTTAACTTGGGCGCGTTGGATGAGTTGTTTGCAGTTGCATTGGATGCAGGAGCAACCGCTACCGGAGGAGCTGCAGCTGGCGCAGCACCTGGAAGAGGAGCACCAACTGCTAAGTCGCAACGGTGACCAGGCTGACCATGTGGCGGGTTGGTTGCTGGTGATGTGCCGCTTGGCATTTGCTCAACAGGAGGAGCTACTGCAACAGCAGCATTTGTTGTTGGATCTGCCGAAGGCAATGGCGCAGCAGGCAAATTGGTCTGTGCTTGATTTGCATCAACCAATGATTTTTCATCCTCATTTCCACAGGAAGTAACTGCAGATAAAATCGTCAACGCGAGTGCTGCACGAAATATGTATTGGGGCATTTTATAAATTTTCACTGAAAATACAAATGTAAATTCAAACATCGCCGTATTTACTCAAAACCCAAAACTCACAACCCAAAACACAAAAAAAGCCAGTACAAAGTACCAGCTTTTTTGTCGGGGCGGCAAGATTCGAACTTGCGACCTCCTGGTCCCAAACCAGGCGCGATAACCGGGCTACGCTACGCCCCGAACGGACGTTTTTTGGATGCGGTGGGGGCGGGATTCGAACCCGCGGTACAGAGTTACCCGTACGGCAGTTTAGCAAACTACTGATTTCAGCCACTCATCCACCCCACCGTCTGAAATTTTAGAATTTCAGGGAGGGCGAAATTACTAAAGACTCCGCAATCCCCAAAGTTTTATACAAACTGAATTGAAAAGATTACATAGCAGCCAACTGCACCTTCTGCTGCAACTCCATGACACTTTCACGGAACATGTTATCGGTATCCATGAGATCTTTCACAGTTTGGCAGGAGTGAATTACCGTAGTATGATCCCTTCCTCCAAAATGTTCACCGATAGTCTTCAAAGAATTCTTGGTGAATATTTTAGCTAGATACATGGTGATTTGTCGAGCTTGAACAATCTCTCTCTTTCTGGTTTTTTGCAACAACCTATCGTAGGGGAGATCAAAAAACTCACAAACCATTTTCTGAATAGTATCAATCGTAATTTCTTTGGAAGAGGTCTTGATGAAATTCCTCAACACCTTCTTCGCTAAATCCAAATCAATTTCGCGTTTGTTCAGAGAAGACTGAGCCAGCAATGAAATCAAAGCACCTTCCAACTCCCTAACATTGTTCTGAATGTTGTAAGCGATATATTTCACAACGTCTTTGGGCAAATCCAAACCGTTGTTTTTCATCTTCTTCTCTAATATTTCAATGCGTGATTCGTAATCTGGAACCTGAAGGTCTGCACTCAATCCCCAACGGAATCGACTCAGCAATCGCTCTTGCATGCCTTCCAAATCTTTAGGTGGCTTATCCGAACTTAAAATGAGTTGCTTGCCCGACTGATGCAAATGATTGAAGATGGCAAAAAATGCATCCTGCGTTTTCTCAGCTCTATTGAAAAACTGAACATCATCCAAAATCAATACGTCGATCAGCTGGTAAAAATGAATGAAGTCATTGATGGCGTTATTGCGACTATGATCCTGGAACTGATTGATGAATTTTTCAGAACTCACGTACAATACTACCTTGTTGGGATTCAGCCTTTTTACTTCATTTCCAATGGCTTGTATCAAGTGTGTTTTACCCAAACCTACTCCTCCATAAATAACCAAGGGATTGAAGGAAGTGGCACCTGGCTTTTCTGCCACGGTTTTACCGGCCCTTCTGGCTACCCGGTTGCAATCCCCTTCTACGAATGCGTCAAACGTATATATAGGATTGAGCTGGGAATCGATTTGCATCTTTTTCAGCCCAGGGATCACGAATGGATTCTTTACATGGTTGTTGATAACTAGCGGGAAGTCCATTTCGTTGTTGGAATAACTCTTGAATGATTGTCCACTTACATCCATGGTAAGCGGTTTGGATTTGGCATTACCACTATCAACCATGATGCGGTATTCCAATCTTGCCTCTTTACCCAATTCTCTTTTTAAAGTTTTTGCTAGAAGATTGATGTAATGCTCTTCGATATACTCGTAAAAAAATTGACTGGGAACTTGGATGGTAAGAACATTGTCTTTGAGGGCAACCGGCTTGATCGGCTCAAACCACGTTTTGAAATGTTGCCATTCAACGATGTCTTTGATGATCGTCAAACAATTGGTCCAAACTTTTTCAAACGGTTTTTCCATTAGTCCTAAAGCAGTTTTCTTTTTTTGGTTTGTCAATCAAGGACCTTCACTAACCTTCGCTCACTCTGATCAGCTCACCTTCCAAATCCTCACTTCTGCTGTCAGACCGTTTATATGCTGTTGATTATTTAGGGTCTGTTATAAGCCACTCAAACTACACTTCTTTGTTCACAAAAAAAAATCAACTTTGAGTGGTGTTGGACGGCGAATATAAATTCAGTTTTGAAATAAAAAAATTTTTTATTCTACGGAATTTTATCCCACCGAAATGCATTGATTTTTATCTAATTTTTTGGCTCCTCCGCTTAAAAAACTGAAGTCCAATCGTCCCAATTGCAATCCACCCCAACCCACTTGATTTACAATAACTTTTTTACCCAGATTGTTTGTATATTCCCGAGGCTTGTCAAAAAATCGATGTGTATGTCCCCCAATTATCAAGTCGATGTGTTCAGAAGATTTTGCAAACAATTCATCGCTGATTTTAGGATCACCATACCGATCCCCCAAATGTGAAATACAGATAATTAAATCACATCCTTCTTTTTTCAATTGCGAAGCAACACGATTGGCAGAAGAGACAGGATCTTGATAAACTGTTTTTCCATACAATACTTCCGGAACCAATCCTTCTAATTCAATTCCAACTCCGGTAACACCAATACGTAACTCTCCTTTACGAAATATTTTATACGGCTTGTATAAATATTCCATGGGTGTTTGTGCAAATCCATAATTACACATGAGTATGTCAAACTTGCCATGCGTCTTCCATTGATTTGTAAAAATTTCCATACCGGCATCAAAATCATGGTTGCCCATGATGCCCGCATCGTAACCCATTTGATTCATGGCCTTCATTTCCGGCTCTCCTTTGAAAATATTAAAATAGGGAGTTCCTTGAAAAATATCCCCCGCATCCAATAGCAATACATGCTCCTCTTCGGCTCTTATCTTTTGAATCAAAGCTGCTCTTGCAGCAACGCCTCCCTTTCCGGCATTGATGGATCCGTCCATCGGAAAAGGATCCAGGCGACTGTGTACATCGTTGGTATGCAAAATGGTTAACCGATTGGGCTTTTCATGTGCTAAACCCTTGAATTGCAATGCGGTTCCCAAACTAACTATCCCCGACTGTCTGATAA
>JBEDAP010000074.1:0-4262 GCA_041177705.1 Bacteroidota bacterium | reverse complement strand
CTTCTATTGCATCCCCATTTGATCCTACTCTTCTCACAAATGTCAAATACAGATTGATTGGACCTTTCCGCGGAGGACGAAGTGGAGCTGTTGCAGGTAGTTATAAAACCAAGAACACATTCTATTTCGGAGCAACCGGAGGAGGTGTTTGGAAATCTACAGACGCAGGAAACAACTGGAAAAATGTAAGCGATAAATTTTTCGGAAGCTCTATTGGTGCTGTAGAAGTTGCGCCTTCCAACGACAACATCGTATATGTTGGAGAAGGGGAGAATACCATGCGCGGCAACGTATCAGAAGGATTGGGAGGAATGTGGAAGTCAGAAGATGCCGGTAAAACCTGGAAGAATATTGGCCTGAAAGACGGTAGACATATTACCAATATCATCGTTCATCCCACTGACCCCAATACGGTATGGGTAGGTGTAATGGGTCATTTGTTTGGACCGAATAAAGAAAGAGGAATTTACAAATCAACGGATGGAGGTAAAACCTGGAAGAATACATTGTTTGTGAATGATCAAACCGGCTGCAGCGATTTGATAATGGAGCCTGGAAACCCTTCTGTTCTATACGCGGGTACGTGGAGAGTGATACGCACGCCGTATAGTCTAGAAAGTGGAGGCGAGGGAAGTGGACTTTGGAAAAGTTCAGATGGAGGTGAAACCTGGACCAATATCAGTGCTTCTAAGGGCTTGCCCAAGGGCACCTGGGGAATTGTAGGAATTGCTATTGCTCCATCCAACGTTGAAAAATTATATGCCATTATCGAGAATGAAAAAGGTGGTTTGTACATGAGTACGGACGGTGGACAAAATTGGGTTTTGCAAAATAGCGACAACAATATCCGCCAGCGTGCCTGGTACTATACCAAAGTTTTTGTTGATCCTAAAAATGAAAATATTGTTTACTGCCCGAATGTAAACTTCATGAAGAGTAGAGACGGTGGTAAGACCTTCCAGTCAGTCCGAACTCCTCATGGTGATCACCACGATCTTTGGATAGATCCGGAAGATGGCAAGCGCATGATTGTTGCTGACGATGGCGGTGCACAAGTGAGTTTTGACGAAGGAAACAACTGGAGTAGTTACATGAATCAGCCTACATCGCAACTCTATCGGGTAAGTACAGACAATTCGTTTCCGTATCGGGTCTTAGCTGCACAACAAGATAATTCTACACTCAGAATAAAATCTGCAACTTATGGCAGTTATATCACAGAACAAGATTGGGATGTAACAGCAGGCTCTGAAAGCGGATATGTTGTAGCAGATCCTCTCAATCCGGATATTGTGTATGGTGGAAACTATGGCGGTTACCTTTCTCGTCTCGATCATCGCACAGGGGAGAACAGAGCCATCAGTGTTTGGCCGGATAATCCGATGGGAGCAGGCGCTGATGTACTGAAGTACCGCTTCCAGTGGAACTTCCCAATTTTCTTCTCACCTCACAATCCCAAGCGTTTGTACTGTGCAGGTAATGCATTGTTTGTTACTGAAAACGAAGGAGCAAGCTGGACTCAAATTTCTCCAGACCTTACCACCAACGATAAAGCCAAACAATTGTCAAGTGGAGGCCCCATAACCAAAGACAATACATCGGTAGAATATTATTGCACCATATTTACTGCCACCGAAAGTGAGTTGGAAAAAGATTTATTGTGGGCGGGTAGTGATGATGGGTTGCTACATATTAGTAGAGATGGAGGAAAGAACTGGACCAATGTAACTCCCAAGAATGCTCCGCAGTGGATCATGTGGAATGCAATCGAAACCGATCCATTTAAAAAAGGTGCAGCTTACATTACCGGAACTCGCTACAAGTTGGATGACTACACACCTTATATCTACAAAACAGAAGATTATGGTCAATCTTGGAAACTCATTACGACTGGTATCGACCCGATGCATTTTACGCGGGTAATGCGTGCAGATAAAAAACGTGCAGGACTTTTGTATGCAGGAACCGAATTCGGAATGTACATCAGCTACTCAGATGGGGAACGCTGGGAACCATTTCAGTTGAATCTTCCCGTTGTTCCAATTACTGATTTGACGATTAAGAACAACGATTTGGTAGTGGCAACCCAAGGCCGTGCACTTTGGATTCTGGATGATCTTTCATTGATTCAACAAATGAATCCTTCTCTAAAAAATAAATCACTTCATGTCTATGATGTTCAGCCGACTTACCGCATGCCTTCCACACAGTCTAGATGGGGTGGACCATCCTCAACTCCAGCCAATGTAGCTCAAAACCCAGCCAAAGGAGTTGCTATTCATTTTTATACACCAGAAGTATCCGACTCCACATCAGCATCCGTTGCCATATTCGATCAATCCGGTAATTTAATTAACCGATACAGTTCTTCCTCCAAAACAAATGCGGTGAAGTTGAATAAAGGCGCGAATCAGTTTATTTGGAATATGTTGTATCCTGAGACGGAAAAACTCGATGATCTTATTTTATGGAATGGGGTCCCTGGAAATATTTTAGCAATCCCCGGATCGTATACTGCGGTAGTTCGAGTAGGAGTGGATTCAGTCAAACTTGCATTTACCATATTGCCAGATCCGAACTATGCATGTTCACCTGCTGATTATGCATCCCAATTGAATTTCTTATTAGACGTTCAGAAAAAGTTCAACCAAACAATGAAGGGTATAAAAGATATAAGATCTGCCAGGACTCAAATGCAAGATTTTGTGAGCAAGCAGGGAAAAGAGTGCCCCAAAGAAATAAAGCAATTGGCGGATAGTATTTCTAAAAAACTCACAGCTATAGAAGAAACACTGCATCAAACCAAGGCTAAAAGTAGCCAGGATGTATTGAACTATCCCATTCGTTTGGACGATAAGTTGAGTGGAGTATTTGACATGGCGAATAGCGGTAACATGGCTCCTAGCAAGCAAGCCAAAGATGTGTATGCAGAATTGTCTGTCCAAGTAGACGCAGCAATTACAACTCTTCAAGGTATTTTGGAAAATGATCTTAAAGCGTTCAACAAGCTGATCACTGAAAAAGCGCTTCCAGTAGTGGTAGTGAAGTAATTGTTACTTCACTACTTCTCTTACCCCGGTATTTCCTCCGCCATCCAATGTGAGGCTGTGAGGCTTGTTTGTTTTCCAGCCTCCACGGGTGAAGTCAGGAACGTCTACTGTTTTGGATTTATTCACAACCGAAGCTTCACTGAGTGGGAAAACAGAACTCCAGGCCGCTGCATCGTATACATCCTGATCCAACGGCAACCCATTCCGTAAACAATCAATCAGTCTCCAGTCCATGATGAAGTCCATACCTCCATGCCCACCCACATTTTTAGCGATTTCACCAATGTGTTTAACAATAGGAGGAGTGTATTGATCTTGCAATTCTTTCAATTGTTCGGGCTTCACCCATCCATGCCCCATTGCAATTTTTTCTGGACCAGGCCATTTTTGAGCTGCACCTTTGGTGCCACTGATTAAATGAATTCTTGAATAGGGTCTAATTGTAGATACATCGTGTTGAAGCATCAACGTTTTACCCAAATCCGAGCGGATAATAGTTGTGTTCATATTACCGCGGTATTTTTTTCCTTTGAATTCGTTGAAAAACTCATCCTTGGCAGCCATTTCTTCCGCCATGGCTCCCAATGTAAAGTCATTGGTACTCATGCTGACTAAATGATCAAACTTATCACCACGGTTGATGTTCATGCATTGTGCGATGGGACCAAGTCCATGTGTAGGGTATAGGTTGCCATTGTGTGCAATGTTTTCCCTCAATCTCCACATGTTCTCATATCCTTTTTTATTAAAGAGGTAATCTTTACTTAAATCATGAATGTATGCGCCTTCTGCGTGAACCAATTCTCCAAACATCCCATTGCGGGTCATGTTGAGCGTGAGCAGTTCAAAGAAATCATAGCAACAGTTTTCCAACATCATCATGTGACGCTTCGTTTTCTCAGACGTTTCTACAAGCTCCCAGCATTCGTCTATGGTTTTAGCTGCAGGTACTTCAGAGGCAGCATGTTTTCCCTGTTTCATGGCGTAAACAGAAATGGGGGTATGCAAGTGCCAAGGGGTTGTAACATAGACCAAATCAATATCTGCCGACTCACAAACTGCTTTCCATCCTTCTTCACCCGAATAGGCTTTCGCTTTGGGAAGTCCTTTTTTTGTTAGAATATTCTGAGCTTTTTCCACACGGTCAGGAAGTTTATCGCACAGTGCTTTTATTTCAACTCCTTCTATGTAGCTGAGTCGATCTACCGCACC
>JBEDAP010000073.1:0-2774 GCA_041177705.1 Bacteroidota bacterium | reverse complement strand
AAATCCAACTGAATTCCCTTAATGTGATTCCTTTTGCCAAATCACTTGAAAGTAAAAGTGGCCCGTCTGCATCTAAATAATCAACCAGTGGGGATATATGAGCCATGGCTGCGGTTCCAATGGATGATTCGTTCATACATCCCAGCATGATTTTCAATCCACTTGACTTTGCTTTTTTGATCAACTCCAAAGAAGGTGTAATTCCCGAGCACTTGGTGAGCTTGATGTTGATACCTGAAAAGGATTGAATGCAATTTTTCAAATCCTTCTCTCCTACGAACGATTCGTCCGCTAGAATCGGAATGGTTGTTTTAGACTTCAATTGCGCATGACCTTCCCAATCTTCTTTTGCCAAGGGTTGTTCGATCAACTCGATGTTTAGTTTTTCTAATTCTGGTAGATAGTTAAGCGCTTCATCTAATTTCCAACCTGCATTCGCATCAATTCGGATAAGAGAGGGAGTTACAGAGCGAATAGCTTTCAATTTTTCCATGTCTTCCGAACAGCCAACTTTGATCTTATATATTGGTGATGGATGGGCTTTAATTTTATCTATCATGTTATTCAGACTATCATTACCAATGGTATAGTCTGTTGCAGGTGCATCAGCTGGATTGAGTCCCCAAATTTCGTAAAGTGGCTTCTTTCGAATTTTTCCATACAGATCCCACCCCGCCATATCCAATGCACATACCAAAAATGGATTGGCTGGAAATAAATGATGCAAAAAATGCCAAAATCGTTTCGGTTCCGTAAAATTAAAAGACTCAACAAATTTGATTTTTTGCGTTAAGTCTTCTGCCATTTTTTCGGCGGTGATATGATAGTATGAAATGGCAGGTGCTTCTCCATAGGATTTAATACCGTTCCAAGTCAATTCTACAACAAACGTAGATTGATGCGTTTTTGTACCCTTTGATATGGTAAAAGGATATTCAAAAGGCAATTGCTTGATCCAGAATTGAACAGCAAACATTATCGATGACTGGAATTGATGTTATTGCGAAGATCCGAATTAAAATCTTCCTCGCGCACAAGATCTTCAATGAGCATAGGCATACGATACCGCCAATAATGTTTGGAATCACCAGGAATATTGATTCTTTCTTCTGCTGGATTTTTCAATCGCAATTTTTCACTCATGGCCAATAAATCCTGCAATTGAAAAATTGCCCACATGGCAGGCGAATAAAGGTGTTGTTGTATGATTCCCTTTATAATAGAAGGAGTTGCCTCCTTTGGAGCCTGCCCATATTGACCTAATTGCTCATTGTAAAACAATTGAGAAGAACCGTAATTTTCAGTCCACCATTCCCTCAAAGTACTCATATCATGCGTAGATGGTGTAACAACAGATAGATATGGAGCGTATCTGGGATTGAAAAACGATTGATTGGACTGTTTGGGCATTCGCTGAACTTCCATGCTTAGAAACCCAAGGGAATTCATTACCTCGGGTACGCAAGAAGGCACCAGTCCCAAATCTTCCCCACAGATTAGCATTTCCGTGCATTTTTTCAAATCCGGTAATTTATCCAAGGCTTCTTTCTCCCAAATGTTTTCCTGACGATGGAAAAAATAATCATTGTACAACTGCATCAACGCATGTTGAACATCTGCATCTAAATGCTGAAATGAAATGGTTTTAAAAGCATGAAACCTAAAATGGAAACCATTGCTATCCTGGTCATCCCTCCAAAGTACAACATTGCTGTGTAAATTATAAAGTGCTTGCAGAATAGTTTGCTGGTCAGTATCAGCACCAGGCTTTATATACTTTTCAATTAAACGCTGTGATGAAAACTCTGGCTTAAATGCATAACTGCCATTTCCAGTTGAATAGATAAATGGATGCAACAATTCAGGACGGCCTTGCGAGAATTCATTCAATACATCATTGGTGATGTATGGAGAGCATAGGCGATCGATTGAAATATTTTTTAGAATACTATGGAGTTCATTTGCATGAACAGGAATGGCAGGAACAAATTTACCCATGATGCCTTCCACAGCATGTGACGGAATCGACCAAATTCTAAAAAAACCAAGTATATGATCAATACGAAACGCATCGAAATAATTGGACATTTGCATGAAACGAAGTTTCCACCAATCAAAACCGCGTTGTTTCATTACCTTCCAATTGTATGTTGGGAATCCCCAGTTCTGTCCTTTGATTGCAAAATCATCTGGAGGTGCGCCCGCTTGTTGATCTAAATTGTATAATTCTGGTTGTACCCAGGTATCGGCACTTTGTTTGTTAACGCCAATGGCAATATCTCCTTTCAGTACAATGCCGTGCTTATTTGCATATTCATGTGCCCGTTTCAATTGAACATGAAGAAAATATTGAACAAACAGATGCAGACCAACATGATCAAATGATTTTCCTTTCGGGTCGACGAGTTTTTCAACCAAATCAGAACTGAACTGATGCTCGCTTTTCCAAACTGAAAAATCAGTTGTTCCGTTTAGATCTCTTAAATAGCAGAATACAGCATAGGATTTAAGCCATTGTTGATTTTCTTGATAAAATTGCTTGTATTCCTTGGATTTAAAAACCGAATTTTTTAAAACAGGATACAACGTTCTATAGGCCTTCCATTTTAGATTCATTACAGCTTCATAATCTACTCCGCTGAACGAGTTCAGATGGTTTTTCTGATCTATAATATCTTGAATTGATATTTTATGGTCTTCTCCTGCTATATCTTCAATGTTTCCATACAATGGATGCAAGGCAAAAGCTGAAATGGCTGCATACGGATAAGAAT
>JBEDAP010000072.1:0-2641 GCA_041177705.1 Bacteroidota bacterium | reverse complement strand
TTCCAAAGTAAAAACCATCGATGGTAAAAAACAGGGGACTACAGCTGTAGTGCGTGGTAAAATTAAAAATAGTGAATTTGTAGAACAGCAAGAAGTGTTTGAAGGGTTGCCTTATACCACTACCAAACATCACTATGGCTCTCGTTTGGTATTTGACAAAAAAGGATTCTTGTTTATTTCCATGGGTGAGCGTGGGCAAGAAAAAATATTTCCTCAAGACTTGGAGACTGCTCCGGGTAAAGTACATCGCATCAAGGATGATGGAAGCATACCTGCTGACAACCCCTTTGTTGGGAAAGGCAAAGCAGTTGCAACGGTTTATACGTATGGAAATAGAAATCCTCAGGGTATGACCATGGATCCAGTTTCCGGATTGATTTGGGAAACCGAACACGGTCCACGCGGAGGAGATGAATTGAACATCATTAAATCAGGTGTCAATTACGGTTGGCCCGTTATTTCTTATGGCATCAACTACGACGGTAAACCCATCACTCCCATCAGTAAGAAAGAGGGCATGGCTCAACCGGTTAAATACTGGATTCCATCCATAGCGCCATCCGGACTTTGTTTTGTAGAAGGAAGTCGCTACCCTGCATGGAAGGGAAGTCTTTTGGTAGGCTCTCTTCGTTTTAATTATGTGGAGCGTTGTGTAATCAAAGAGAACAAAGTTATTTCCTCAGAGAAAATACTCATGAATATCGGTAGAACACGCAATGTAGAGATGGGTAGAGATGGATATATCTATGTGGGTATTGAAGGACCTGGAACTGTATTCAGGGTGAAACCTATGTAATCAAATAATAGAAATAAAAAAAACCCCTTATCACTTGATGAGGGGTTTTTTATTTGTGGTTGTTTGTTTTAGGGGTTAAGGATATTCTTTGCGAAGTCGACACATTTTTTAACCTCTTTCACTGCATCAGAACCTTCCGGAATATTGTATTCCAGCTCAATGGAAACAGGGATGTTGTATTTTTTATTCTTAAGCAGAAGCAAAATATCTTTTATCGGAGTATCACCTTTGCCCCATTCAACATTCGCACCACCATTCACTTTATTTTTTCTATCCTTTAGGTGCATGGAAGTGATGCGATCGTGCTTGGATTCGATAAGAGCAAGCAGAGAAGCAGTTGTATTATTTCCACCTGCTGCGATGTAGTGACCGCAATCGAGGTTCATGGAATTGTAAGGGGATTGAGCAAGTGCTTCATCCCAAGCTGTATCGGTAGCCTGCAAATGGGCATGATACCCAACATAGACTTTATGTTTTGCAGCCAAATCCCCCAGTCGCTTGGATTGAGCAGATTTGGTTGGAAGCTCAACCGTTACTGATGTAGCACCCAATGCTTTTGCTGCTTTCAATGCATATTCAATTTCTCCGTCAGAATTGTTTTCGCCCAATGCATTTGGTTTGTATGCATAAATTGAAATTCCGGCATCCTTGAATTTTTTTCTGAGCTCAACAAACTTATCCATAGAAACCGACTCTCTCCACTCGCGTGTTTTTTGAACACGCTCAGTCATGGATTTTCTTTGTTCGTCGCTCATTTGTGGGCGTTGACCAGGTGCGCCACCAGCTGGAGGTGGACCCATGCGCATGGGGCCTGTATTTGCAAAAGGATTTCCCGCATAGGCTTCTGCTGGCTCTCCCATTAATTCTAAAGAAGTAATTCCGCAGGCTTTGCAATAACCGATAATATCATCGACCGTACCGGGCATACTCCGAAACGAGTAGGTGATAGCGCCAACCTGAACACCTTTGAATTTTGCAAAGGCATCGGTAGTAGCAGCTAAAATATCATTGGCAAAAAATATTCCGGCTCCTGCAAAGGCCGATTGGTGGATGAAGTTTCTTCTGGAACGATTCATATGGCTGTATTTATGATGTATTAGATGACGATTATCCCAAAGCTTTGCGCAAGAGCTCAACACTTTTTCTTACTCCCGATTTAGCATCTTCTTTCCCTTCAAATTCTATGGAAATATATCCTTGATAGTTGACATCTTTTAGGATTTTGATAATCCTATCGTAATCTAATTCAAGGCTATACCATTCTCCTCCTCCATAATAGGTCTTGGCTTGGACAAAACTGGTTTTAGATGCAATCATTTTAAGCTTTTCGTATGGCTCTTCTAAGAAATTACCTGTATCCATCAATAAACCCAACCAAGGAGAGTTTACGCGTTCGTGCAGCTTGAGCATGCCTTCTGGAGTGGAACCCAATCCCCAATGGTTTTCCAATGCAAGCAGAACTCCACATTCTTCGGCTTTTGCCAGGCATTGATTGATTCCATCCACGCACCATTTGTATCCATCTTCTTCGGTATATCCTGGGAGGATGGGTTCGATGCCTCTGTTTTTCATCAACTCATCAAACGATTTGATGGTATTCCATCGCCCAGTATTCAATCTGAGACAGGGAATACCCATTTTAT
This sequence comes from Bacteroidota bacterium, assembly GCA_041177705.1. Lineage (GTDB taxonomy): Bacteria > Bacteroidota > Bacteroidia > Chitinophagales > Chitinophagaceae > Pollutibacter. The sequence goes on along the minus strand of JBEDAP010000072.1, from coordinate 202 downwards.
ATGCCAACTCGATGCAATGAATGGTATGGTCTACATGTTTTTTCAGTTCTGCTTTATCAGGAGTTACAAATCCTTGATGAATGGATAAACAGGTAAGTGCAATGCCATTCAGGAATGCGTGCTTTTTTATTTTTTGCAGATATGCATTGTCTTCGCCTTCCATTTGACGGTGAAGTACATCAATACCCTCAAGTCCCAGTGC
>JBEDAP010000071.1:0-2586 GCA_041177705.1 Bacteroidota bacterium | reverse complement strand
GCTGGAACTCCAATTCGTATTCCTGAAGTTACAAAAGGACTTTTATCGTCAAAGGGAACTGAATTTTTATTGAGTGTGATATGGGCCCTATCAAGAGTTTCCTGTGCTTTTTTTCCGGTAATGTTTTTGTTTCGAAGATCGATCAACATGAGGTGGTTTTCAGTTCCACCGCTGATCAGGTGGTATCCTTTGGAAACAAATTGTGCCGCCATGGTTTGTGCATTTTGTTGCACCTGCAGTTGATAGGCTTTGAAGCTGGGATCCAAAATCTCGGCAAATGCTACAGCTTTGGCTGCAATCACATGTTCCAATGGGCCACCTTGCATGCCTGGAAATACTGCAAGATCCAACAAAGAGCTCATGGAGCGAACATTACCTTTTGGATCTTTGATTCCGTAGGGGTTATCAAAATCATTTCTCATCATGATGACTCCGCCACGTGGACCTCTTAATGTTTTGTGGGTAGTGGAAGTTACGATATGGCAATGATCAAATGGATCGTTCAGTACTCCTGCTGCTACCAGTCCCGCAGGATGTGCGATATCTGCCAAGACCAAAGCTCCAATTTCATCGGCTACAGCTCTGATGCGGGCGTAATCCCAATCTCGACTGTATGCAGAGGCTCCACAAATAATCATTTTTGGTTTTTCCTTGCGTGCAGTTTCTTCTAGCTGATTGTAATCGATAAGTCCAGTTTCCTTTTCAACTCCATAGAACAAAGCCTGATAGGTTTTGCCGCTGAAGTTAGCAGGACTTCCATGGGTAAGGTGGCCACCCATGCTTAGATCCAATCCCAAAATTTTATCACCCGGTTTCAAGCAAGCCAGAAATACAGCTGTATTGGCTTGAGCTCCACTGTGTGGTTGAACATTTGCCCACGAGGCATTGAAAACTTTTTTTAAACGATCAATGGCTAAGGATTCAATTTCATCTACTACTTCGCACCCACCGTAGTATCTTTTTCCAGGATATCCTTCTGCATATTTATTGGTAGCCACGGATCCCATGGCTTTCATTACTTGAATAGAAGTAAAATTTTCAGAGGCAATCAATTCAATGCCTTCTCTCTGTCTTTTCAATTCTTTGTTAAGGAGGTCAAAAACAAGCTGGTCTTGCATTTTTTAGAATTTGAGGCGAAATTAACCTTATGCGTGAGAACGAAAAAATCTTGTCTAACACCAGTTTTACACACCCAGGTGAATGGTATGGCTGTTTTGAGGATATTCTATGGGGTCGTTACTGCTGATGATGATGATTCGGTCTGTACTCAGGTTTTGCAGAAGCCAGAGGTAGAGATCGATTCCTGCTTGATCGAGGTTGGTGCAGGGCTCGTCTAGAAGCAAAAGGGGTGTGGTTGAAAAAAATGCCTGAGCCAATTTCAATCGTTGTTTCATTCCGCTGCTGAAATAACGAATTTGTTTGTGAGCAGCTTTGGATAGTCCAATTTTATCTAATACAAGTTCGCTTGTCCAACCTGCTTTGAAGGATTTGAATTTTTGATGATAGTTGAGTAATTCAAGTGCGGTCATTTCCTCAATCAACTCCAGATAGGGCGCAGCAATTGATATATAGTTAAATCTATTTTCGGGTTCAATTTTTTCTTTTTGAATTTCAAGGGTAACATTTCCCTCACTCAAATGAATGGAGCCTGCAATGCATTGAAGTAATGTGGATTTGCCAGAGCCGTTGTGACCGGTGATGGCGCATAGAGAGGGAGCGCTCAATTCAAAGGATATCTTTCTGAAGATCCAATCCCTGTTGAATTTTTTTCCAACCTCATCCAGCGAAATCTTCATCCGAAGAATTTTTACTGAAACGTTTGATGATGCCTCTTCCGCTTTCTCTGATGAAGGTGATGATTTCGTCTCTTTCGTCGGTAACGGGGAATTCCTCCTCTAGGTATTCTATTGCCTGTGTGGTATTCATTCCCTTGTTGTAGATGTAGCGATAGATATCGAGAATCTCGTTGATTTTTTCAACAGTAAAACCTTTTCTTTTAAGTCCCACTGAGTTTACTCCAGCATAGGAAAGAGGTGATCTTCCAGCTTTGATGTAAGGTGGTACATCTTTTTGCACCAGCGAACCGCCGGCGATAAACGAATGCTGTCCAATTTTTACAAATTGGTGAACGGCGGTCATTCCTGCCAGGATGGAATAGTCACCCATTACCACATGTCCTGCCATTTGGGTATTGTTGCTCATGATGCAATGGTTTCCTACAATGCAATCGTGTGCAATGTGGCTATAGGCCATGATCAGGCAATTGCTTCCCACAATGGTTTTAAATCTGTCTTTGGTACCTCTGTGAACGGTAACAAATTCGCGAATGGTGGTATTGTCTCCAATTTCCACATAGGTTTCTTCTCCTTCAAACTTCAGGTCCTGTGGTGTAGCTGCAATTACTGCACCGGGAAATATCCGGCAATTTTTACCAATACGCGCTCCATCCATGATGGTTACATTGCTTCCAATCCAGGTGCCATCTCCGATTTCAACATTTTGATGTATAACAGAAAAGGGATCAATCTTTACATTGGTAGCGATGCGTGCATTGTGGTGGATGTATGTATGTGGATGGATCATGAT
>JBEDAP010000070.1:0-7614 GCA_041177705.1 Bacteroidota bacterium | reverse complement strand
GGTATTTTATAATTCCAACTTACTTTAAAAATAAATTTCTGTCCGGGTTTCAATGGAATAGGAAGATCTACACGCATCATCGTTTGATTAACAGTATAAGACAAGGGCTTACCCGTAGCATCTGTTAACGATGTAATGTTAACGCCATATCCCTTGAGATACTCTTTGGGATTCATCTGAAGCAACTGCTGGTGTGTGAAGCGGTTGCTCATGGTTGAAGGCTTGTCGTGATTGTTATCGCTATTGGGATGATGAAAATTTTCATCTACCTGAAGCCATATATACGTAAGTATATCCGGTGAATTGTTGAAATAGGTAACAGTTTCAGAACCGGTAAGCAGGTTTGCATCTTCATTTACTTCAACGTTGATTTCATAATCTGCACGCTGCTGCCAATACTTGGGGCCCGGTGCACCACTTGCTGTCCGGTATTCATTTGGATCCTGCATCAGGTAATCCAGTTGCTCAAACCGATTGCCGTGATTCGAGCCCGGGTTGCGCAACGGTTGCGCCACAAGGCTAGCTGAAAACATCAAAGCACATGCGAAAAAAAAGAATGGTTTCATTGTTTAGAACATTTAAAATAAAGGAAATCGTTCCCATGCTAATTTCAGCGAAAGCAGCATCACAACAAGTGAAAAAATAACAACCAGATGTTTGTGAAAATCCGATCGAAATTGCCTGAACGCTTCAACTACCAAGAGGATCAATAAAACTACGAAAATCTGCCCTATTTCAAGTCCCACGTTGAAGCTAAATAGGTTCCAAATCATATTCTGGCTTGTAGACATCATCATCCGGATATAATTGGCATACCCCAACCCATGAATCAACCCAAAACCCAGGGCCATCGCATAGCGAATCCAAATACGGGATTGAACGGGAAAGAAGTTGAAACCGGCAGTTGCTACAATGGTGCATGGTATGGCAAATTCAACCCATTCGATTGAAAACCGAAACCAATCCATAGCACTCAAATACAGGGTTATAGCATGACCGATGGTAAATGCCGTAACTAAAACCAATAATTTTCTCCAGTCTTTCAGGCAATAAACAATCGCAAGTGCTGCGATAAAATACAAATGATCCGTAGCATCCCAACTGATGATATGGTTCCAGCCAATCTTGAAATAAAATAAAAAATCACGCATAGGCATAAAGGTCTAAAAATAATTCAAGAGTTTTGCAGATGATGAATTTCAAGAAGCTTATTCTGTTTCTGCTTTTTTCGTCTCTTCTGATGAGCATGCATCACCCTTTTTATGTTGCCACGTTTGAAGTAGAGTACAAGAGTAAATCCAAGGAAATAGGTATAGCATGCAAACTATTTCCAGATGATTTCGAAGAAACACTCAGAATCTTCAAAGGAAAAAAATTCAATTTAGAATCCGTCAACAAAACAGAAATCAACCAAGCCATCACGGAATACTTCAATGCCCATTTCGCTATCAAAACCGATGGAAAAGCAAGACCAATGCAGTTCTTGGGATACGAGATAGACAAGGAAGTGGTATGGATTTATTTTGCAATTGAAAAACTTCCTGCCATCAAATCCATTGAATTAACTACCGATTTGATGTATGAATACAAGAAAGAACAAACCAACATCGTTCATATGAACTGGGATAATCATTCCCAAAGTTTTCGGCTTACCATGCCCGAGAAAAAAATTATTTTTGGAAAGCCTTGATCAATGCACGTTTACAACATGCTCATGCGATCGCTGTCCGACTTTTGCATTTTCAACGGCTATAGCACGAATCGTAGCAGAAGCAAATGTTGAGAATGCTTCTTTGGTCATTTCATCACCTCCGATCATTGCCGGCAACCCTTTGTCTCCCCCCTCACGTATGGATTGAACCAAAGGTATCTGTCCAAGAAAATTCAAATCCAACTGATCGGCTAGATTCTTACCTCCATCTTTTCCAAAAATATAGTACTTGTTGGATGGCAGTTCTGCCGGTGTGAACCAGGCCATGTTTTCAACCAAACCGATAATAGGAACCTTGATTTGAGCTTGACCAAACATGGCTATGGCTTTCTTAGCGTCTGCGAGTGCCACTTCCTGAGGCGTGGTAACAACTACAGCACCAGTTACAGGTATAGTTTGAACCAGGGTCAAGTGAATATCCCCCGTTCCAGGAGGCATATCAATAACCAAATAATCCAAGTCCCCCCAATGTACATCAGTTACAAACTGACGAATGGCGCTGCTGGCCATGGGTCCACGCCAAACCACAGCACTTTTTTCATCCACCAAAAGACCAATGCTGATCAATTTGATACCATGCTGCTCCAAGGGGATGATCTTGTCCTTTCCTTCGATATGCTGCATCAATGGCCTTTTGCCTCGCACACCAAACATGATTGGAACGCTCGGACCGTAAATATCGGCATCCATGAGTCCAACCGAAGCACCCTGTTGCGCTAACGCGAGAGCTAGATTGGCAGAAACGGTTGATTTTCCAACACCCCCTTTTCCACTTACAACTGCAATGATATTTTTAACCCCCGGCAATACCGCACTGAGATCAACGCGCATGGAACTGGTATTGGAAGTAAAATTCACTACTACTTCCAAATGATCTCCCAGGTCTTGATGAATTGCTTTTTCGCAATCTCTTCGGATCAATTCCTTCATGGGACAAGCCGGAGTAGTAAGTACCAAGGTAAACTCAACCTTGTCTTCGCCTAAGCTAATATCCTTGATCATATTCAGCGAAACCAAGTCTTTTTTCAAATCCGGTTCCTGAACTTTTGAAAGCGCCTGTAGTATGTCCTGCGTCACCATATATGCGAAATGTTAAAATCGAATGAGACTGCAAAAATAACCAATAGCCGACTACTTTGTTTATCAAAAAGAAGGAGTTATTTTGTGTGACCATGTGGAAAAGAATCAATTCGGTTTGGATATCCATTATCTTCTTGATAACAGCTCCAACAGCAGCCAAGGCTCAATTTGAGACATTCAAGGACTCTGTTGTTCAATTGTATGGGGTTGTCATGACAGCCGACAGCTTAAGAGGACTTCCCATGGTAAGTATAGTTGTTAAAGGAACCGGCAGAGGTACGCTCTCAAACAGTCAGGGTGTATTTTCCATTGTTGTATTGAAGGGCGATGAAATTGAATTCAGCTGCATAGGTTTTAAAAATAAAATCACGAAAATTCCAGCTGAAATGCAAGGCAATCAGTTCAGCATAATTCAGCTCATGATCAACGATACTGCTTTTCTACCAGCAGCCATCATCAAGCCTCGACCCACACGTGAGCAATTTGAGCGTGATTTTGTAGCTACGGATGTTCCAGATGATAACATTGAAATAGCCAGAAAGAATACAGATATGGCAACCCGCAGGATTCTCATGAGAACGCTACCCAACGATGGAAGAGAAGCAGTTAACATGAGTTTGGCGAGAAGTGCTCAGCGATATTACTACACCGGGCAAACCCCTCCCATGAATATCTTCAATCCATTTGCATGGAGTGAGTTTATCCGATCCTGGAAACGAGGGGATTACAAAAGAAAATAAACATGTCGTCGGAGGGGAGAAAAAGAGTAGCGGTTTTCTGTGGATCCAAAGTTGGAGCTAATCCCATTTACACATCGCATGTTGCTCAACTTGGTACCTTACTCGGAAAAAATAATATTGACATCGTTTACGGTGGCTCACATAGAGGCTTGATGGGAAGCCTGGCCAATCATGCATTGGCAAATGGTTCAAAGGTTACAGGAGTCTTGCCGGAAATATTGATGTCGCGTGAACATCAACACGATGCACTTACCGAATTGATCATCACACAGGATATGCATCAGCGAAAAAAAACCATGTACGAAATGGGCGATGCAGGAATTGTCTTACCGGGAGGTTTTGGAACACTGGATGAATTTTTTGAAATGCTTACCTGGAATCAACTCAGCATCCACAATAAGAAAATCTTTATTCTCAATTCAAGTGGATTTTACAATCACTTGATTCAACATTTAGAGTTTTTGGGGAAAGAAGAATTTTTATACGACTCCATTTGGGATCGATTGGAAAAATATGAAAATCCAGAAACTTTGGTTCAAGCTCTTTGCAAAGAGTTCAACGGATAAATCAATTGAATCGGGGACACATGTTTTGGCGCCCACCGGCAAACATGTCACTGTAAATTCCATCGTATTGCAAGTACATTTCAGTTGCTCCGCGCGCATTGTTGAAGTTTTTCAACTGAGAAGTTGTGATATCGTAGCTGAACATGAACTTGAAATTTCTCCATTGATATCCAATCATGGGTATGTAGGAATCTCCGGGACGGAAATAAATTCCACCAATAAGTTGCTGCTCACCTGCATTGAATATGTTGTAGTTGAAATGCACTCCACCTACAAACTCAGCTGCTTTGGCTTGTTGCGTATAATAGAGGGATGGCGAAACAATAATTGAATTATTAATTTTAATCATGGCATCAGCAAAGAAAATAGATCGAGGCTGTATGGTGTTGTCATAGCCCGGAATGTCGCCAAAAAAAGATTCACTGGGTCTGTTGAGATGATGCACACTGAATCCACCATGTAGATAAACATTGTCGGTTGGGAAATAGGCATAATTCAACCCTGCTTGCATGTCAAAATACCCAATCGAGTTGTTCAAAAAAAGTTCCCCGCTTGGAATGCTGGCATCAAAAAATCTGCCATTCCACTGATTGTCAAATGTCAACTTGGTTTCATTGATCTGCTTGCCAGCATATCCTAAATTAAATCCTGCAGAGAGCAATCCTGTATTGCCCAACATCTGGTGGTAAGCTACGGATGCATAGGCCTTGGTAGAACGAAGATTTCCGGAACCTGCTACATCCTGCAGCAACATCCCTCCCAGCCCCATCCATCCACTTCTGAATCGATCACGCATAAATTGAAAATCACCGTATATACTGATCGTTTTGTATGGAACAGGAATGGAAGCCCATTGCTCGCGGTAATGTGCACCCAAACGATAATCAGAGGATGGAATGAAGCCGGTATTCGCTGGATTGGTAGACAAAGGCGAATTGAAAAACTGAGAGAAATGCAGATCCTGTGCTGTTGATCTCTCCAAAGAGAAATACAATAGTACAAAGAGTATTATTTTATTCACGTACTGCATCCTTATCGTATTAACGTAATATCTCCCTTTTTGGTTGCCGTTGTACCATCCCCGAATTGAACAATCAACGTATACGCGTAGGCATCCATTGGCTGTGGAACTCCCTTGAAGGTGCCATCCCATCCATAAGAGGGACTGGCAGATTCAAAAACTACCTGACCAAAGCGATTGTAGATTTTAAAATTCATCAGTTCAATACCAAATCCTCTCACAAAAATTTTATCATTCTTTCCATCCCCATTGGGTGTAAATGCATTGGGTACATCTACCAAGGGCTTGATCAACGTAGCCACATTGGCATATGCAGTGTCGGTGCAACCAAAGGCATTGTAAGCAACTAAATAAGCTGTAAACACATCCGTACGTTGATAAAAATGCAATGGATTCGCCAAACGGGATGTATCTCCATCTCCAAAATCCCAGTAATACCGTATAGCACCGGTAGATCTATTGATAAACTGCGTAGGTACATTTTCCTGTGGAGGATCGGGTACAAAACTAAATGCCGCAGTTGGTTTGGGTTTTGTAGAAATTGTAAACGAATAGGTATCCGATCCATTACAGGTTCCTGGATCGATTGCAGTTAATCGAACAACAAAATCTCCTTGCGTTGTATACAAATGCGGTGGCGGATTAGGTCCGGTATACGTAGTTCCATCACCGAAATCCCAATTGAATATAATCCCGGCTACACTTGTATTTTTAAATTCAGCAGAATACGGCAAACATCCAATAAGGGGAGTTGTAAACGAGGCTTTTACCAAGGGCGAAATATAGATATTGTATTCTTTGATATCATATGCATTGCAATACGAAGTATCATTCAGAAAAACCCGAACTTTATACGTTCCTACTCCCGGAAAAGCATGATCAATATTTACCTTACCTGTTTTTACCAAAGGCGAATTATCGCCAAAGTCCCATATGAATGAAGTATCGGTGAATGATTTATTTGCCGGTGCAGTAGAATTGTTAATGAATCGGTAGGTAAACCCATCACACGGCGGTAGTTTTTGCCCTATAACACTCAATATCGCTTCGTCGGTTCTAACCCGAATGGTTATATAGGAAGTATCTCGAGGTATACAACGATCGCCATCAATTGAAATCAATCGCACCCTATAATTACCAGGTTGATCGAATGTATATGTCTGTCTGGGATCGGAACCACTGACAACCGGTGAACCATCACCAAAATCCCATTCATAGGTTTTTCCCACTGCAATGCTGTCGGTAAAATCTACAGTAAGTGGAACGCATCCTGCTGTATCGTTAACCACACCGTTGATGATAGACTGTGCTCCAGCTTTTACGCCATCAAACTCAAAATTTATTTTAAAAGCAGCAAGATTACATTCCCCTGCACCACCTGAACCCAATGCTCCATTGCTAGGCGCAACAACACCTGGTGTGATGATCATGGGTCTTCGAATGGGATCTCTGGAACAAATATTGGTTCCACCACAATTTGCACATACCGCTTGATAAATAGCTCCCTTGTTGTCGAATCGTGAAGTACCTCCATCCACATGATCTCCCTCTCCTCCTTGTTGTCCAAAGAACGATCCGTATAGTTGGCGGACTGCATTTTTTTCTAAAACAAAAAAGTAAAAATCTTTATTGTCGGTATAGTTCTGAATCGGATTGCCTGCTAAAGGCATGCCCCCAGTTCCTATGGTTTTCGTATCAAACGCTCCATTGTAACACAAATTCAGTTTTCCTCCCCAACCGGAAACGTAAACATTCTCGCATCGGTCAACCAAAAAAGCAACCGGAGAAATGTTGGGCAAAACGGCAGGCGTACCATATACCGTTGAATAAACATAATCCGTTAAATCAGGCTTCAACTTGGAAATAAATTGTCGAGATCCGGGATTGCTGTATATGGCATTGAGCACCGGCCAGTTCCCCAAACTAATTCCCATCACATAAGGAAACCCTTTGGTGTCAAATTGAATTCCATAAACGATATCGGTGGAAGTCGTTCCAAGATAAGTACAAATACCTCTTGCTCCGGCATTGTTAAAGACCGTTACAAATCCATCGATTCCACCTTGGGAGACAGATTGTATGACTCCTGATTTATTTCCTGGAAAATTTCCACTCCGCGTTGCCCCTGCAACATAAATATCATTGTTCAATGGATTCAATGCCAAAACAAATGCTGCATCGTCATCTGTTCCCCCTAGGAAAGTTGAAAACAACACCGTAGATAAATCCGGGCTCAACTTCATAACGATGCCATCTTGATTTCCGCCCAGTGTAGCTTGACTGGCATTGAGTGTAGGAAAATCTTGAGAAGTTGTACTTGCCGCGATGTAGACATTGTTAGCCCGATCTAAAATCACCTCACTCCGTGCATTGTCGCCATAATTATAAAGCAACGACTTAGGGCCCGGACTGATAGCAGGATCGATATTCGCTCCATCAATTCCACCACCACCAATGACAATTCCACCTATCATCGTTGTACCGTCTGCACTCAGC
>JBEDAP010000069.1:0-3476 GCA_041177705.1 Bacteroidota bacterium | reverse complement strand
GGGGAGTTTCAGCTCAAAAAGAGGAAGTTCATGCTTCAGTGGAGGGGTTGGATAAAGGATTGTATCCACATGCATTTTGCAAGGTTTATCCCGACTATATTTCCGGGGATGAGGATTTTATCAATGTCATGCATGCGGATGGAGCAGGTACCAAAAGTATCTTGGCTTATTTGTACTGGAAAGAAACCGGAGATATATCGGTTTGGAGAGGTATTGCACAAGATGCAGTCGTGATGAATTTAGATGATCTGCTATGTATTGGAGTGCACGATCAAATTTTATTTAATTCTACGATAGATCGTAATAAACATAAAATACCGGGTGAAGTTCTAAAGGAAATTATTGATGGCACGGATGAATTGCTTTCAACCTTGTCCGACATGGGCGTTCGAATTCATTATCTAGGTGGTGAAACAGCTGATGTGGGTGATGTAGTTAGGACGGTTGCGGTTAACGGCACCATGACTGCACGTTGGCCCAAAAAGAAATTAATAACCAATCAGCAAATTTCTCCAGGTCATGTAATTGTCGGGTTATCCAGTTCTGGTAGAGCCTCCTATGAATCTGAGTACAACAGCGGTATCGGAAGCAATGGATTAACCAGTGCTCGCCATGATATGTTTTCTTCTTACTATGCAGAACATTTTCCAGAAGCGTATGATACCGATTTATCTCGAGAAGTAGTCTATATAGGAAAACATCGGATGACCGATCCGGTTCAAGTTGGAGATCAATCCATTCATGCAGGTAAATTGGTATTGAGTCCCACTAGGACATATGCACCTATCCTAAAAGAAATGTTGCTTCATCATTTTGAAGATATTTTTGGATTGATTCATTGCAGCGGAGGGGGACAAACCAAGTGTTTGAAGTATTTACCGGGGCCCATGCAAGTTGTAAAAAACAATTTGTTTGATGTACCGGTTGTTTTTCAATTGATACAGGAAGCAAGTGGTGCTGATCCCAAAGAAATGTTTCAGGTTTTTAACATGGGATGCCGGATGGAAATTTATACAAACCAGAAAGCTGCTGCATCTCTGATTCAAATTGCAAATCAATTTGGGGTTGATGCACAGGTAATCGGTGAAGTGAAGCCTGCGCGTCATTCGTCTGTTGTTATTGATTTTGATGGGGAGAGTTTTACCTTTGAATCTTAAATTATAACCATGTCTGAAGTTGCTTTGTCGATTAGCAATGCCAATATTTACCAAGGGCAATCGTTGATTTTAAGTGATGTAACCCTCACCGTAAATAAAAGTGAATTTGTTTATCTGGTGGGTAAGACCGGTTCTGGAAAATCAAGTCTCTTGAAAACGCTGTATGGAGAATTGCCTTTAAACGAAGGCAAAGCGATGGTTGCCGGATTTGATCTAGCAGGATTAACCTGGAAAACAGTTCCTTACTTGAGAAGGAACATCGGAATTGTTTTCCAAGATTTTCAATTGCTTACCGATCGGAATGTTCATGATAACCTGGAATTCGTTTTAAAAGCGACTGGTTGGACCAACGCTAAAGAAATTGAAGATAAAATTGACGAAGTACTCGGTAAAGTGGGACTTAAAACCAAGGGATTTAAATATCCATTTGAATTGTCTGGTGGAGAACAACAACGCATAGATATTGCCCGCGCTTTGTTGAATTCACCTCGATTGATTTTAGCTGATGAACCCACGGGGAATTTAGATCCAGAAACAACGGACGAAATCATGAATTTGCTCTTTCAGATAAGCAAAGAGTTGGGAACAGCTATTGTAATGGCAACGCATGATTACATGGTTATACATAAATATCCTGCACGCACGTTAAAAACGGAGGGAGGAAAGGTTATTGACAATGCTAAAATAGAAGCGTGATAAGCTTTTCTATCGAGTCTTGATCTTTATACAGTTGGTTTAATATTCCAACTCTTTTCAGGTGAACAGTTTCAGTAAAGGGTTGATCAAACAATTCCGGTATTTGATTGATGAATTCATCTGGATTTTCTGAAATGGATAAACAATCTGCTTGGTATTCCTTTGGAAGTCCTTTTCGGTTGGTTAGAATATGTTTTCCCAAATTCATGCATCTATATAGATTCATGTCTTTTCGCTCATATGAAAAGGAGGGGAGTAAATTGAGTTGCGCCTTTTTGATGAGTTCGTTGAGTTCGGTGTCAGTTGGATTTGCTACCAAGCACGTATGCATTCTAAGGTGAGCTGCTTTTTCCAGTTCATCCGATGGGTCGTTTCCTGCTATAACAAAAGGTATTTCTAATTTATTGAATACGTGTTCCAAAAGCCAGAATGCCGCATATTCATTTTCCTTTTCTTTGAGATCGCCATGAAATAAACAAAAGCTGCCTTTGTTTTCGTGAAAAAATGCAAAAGGCATTCCGGTGAAAGCAGGAATCTTAGCATAAGAAGTATTCAAACCCCATTTCTGTTCATGATCCACTAAAGAAGTGATGGAAGTTTTTTTCAGTTGTAGTAATGCATCATCTAGTTTACGGACCTTCAAGTATTGTTTTATTTTTTTTAGTCCCCATGGATAAAATTTCACTTGATCCTTTGCGCCAAGACTTTCTTGAAAAAGCATTCTAAAGAAAATCTTTCGTTGTCCTTTGATCGTTTTGTGGAGATACATCAAAGATTCTGTGTTCCCATAATACAGAACTGGACCTGATATATTTTGGATGTTGGATAAAGCTTCATCAATAAACGAAAAAGAGATTTCTCCCACTTCGGTCTCAACATCGTTTTTATAGCGATAAAGTTGTTGGGTGCTTTCGTAAGTTTTAGGATCCAATTGCTCGTAAAATGGAATATGCAGGTTGGATTTGATACCTTTTTTTGCCAACTCTTGAATGATGTAATAAAGATCATGCATCAATGCGCTTCCAAGAGCTTTGGGCGCATTCGGTGATAGAATATGTAAATTCCGTTCCACTTCTTACTAAATAACATCAGACGGTAAATTGTTCTTGCTACCTTTGGAAAAACCCAAAAAATGGATTTTCCCTCTACTGAAATGAGTAACAAAGAGCTTCGGCCACGGTTTCTGACCTTTTTATGCTATCTGACCATGTTTGCGAGCACTTACATGATCTTTTCTTCCATAGGTGGGATTGCGGATCCTGAAGCTGTAACCAGACAAATGAACGATGCTTTAAGCAACTACGAGGAGATCATCAACGGTTCTCAGCCACAAAACGAGGAAGTTGAAAAGGCGATGGAAAAGATCATTTCTGACATATCATCTGCCATTGGCACTTCTTCAGTCAAAGAGAATAACATTTTTACATTGATAATCAATACTTTATCACTTATTGGAGCTTGGCTCATGCTGAGATTGAGGAAGATCGGGTTTCATTTCTATCTTGTTTCTAACTTATTGGCCGTAGCAGCTCCTTTGTTGGTATTTGGGTCTGGTAATATTTTAGGGTATTCTTTAGCCATTTATTACGGGGTAACGGGACTCTTGTTCGTTATTCTTTATGC
>JBEDAP010000068.1:0-3150 GCA_041177705.1 Bacteroidota bacterium | reverse complement strand
TTGGTAAAAAACTTCTGCAATCAGCACACGATATCAGCGAAGGTGGTTTGTTTATCAGTTTGTTGGAGAGTGCATTTGTAAATCAACTTGGATTTGAAGTAGATCAACAAAATAAATCCATCCGCAGCGATGCATATTGGTTTGGAGAATCACAAAGTCGCGTTGCCGTATCTGTGGCACCGCAACATCAACAAGAGTTTGAAAGCATCGTATCTGCTTCTTCCGTTGGATTTGAGTTCTTGGGTAAAGTGAATAAGGGAAGCTTGTCGGTAAATGGACAAAACTGGGGATCTATTCAGGAATGGATGAATGCCTACGACAATGCCATCGGTGCTCAAATGAGCTAGCATTATTTTACTTCGATCAAAATCAATTTGGCAACATCTCCTGATTTCAGTCGAATACTGAATGGTGATGTAGGGCGGATGTATCCATAATCGCCTTCTTCCAGTCCGATATCAACACGACTATCCGGTTGTTTGATTTGAATTTCTTCACCTTCTACAAAAATGGCAACCAGGGGTCCCCTGGATTCAAATTGTACAGTAGGGTTTTCACTGGTAAGTTCAATGCGATAAGCGGCACATTTATCATTTACAAAAATGGTGTCTTGGGTCATGAGTTTCCAACCCGTGAAATTACCCTTGAAGTTTCCAAGTATCTCTACATCAAATGCATGTATTTCTCCGTTTTTAGGAGCAACCACACGATGCGTAACTGCTCCATCCGCATACGAAGAAAACCAAGAATGTCCTTTTTGAAATTTCTGGGTTGTCCAGTTTTGTCCCATTACCTGATTGGCAAAAGAAACATCGTTCATGATTACAAAGGCAGAGGGGGCAGCATGGGTATGAAACAGACTGGTATCTCCATTTTCGATCAAAGCATCCATTACACGCACAAACTTATTCAGCAGTACTTGCTGATGACGAGGTTCTTGGTAAACTGGAACCACTTGTTGGGCATTGATTCGAGAGATAAAAAGAATCATCAAAAAAGCAGCGGCCAGACTCGATTTCATCTACTAAATTTCACTCAAATTACCCTATTTTAAATTATCCACATGTTGATGCGAAAATTTTATGGAAATGGAAATATTGGGTATGTTTGTACGACCCCCAGAAATTCCCATAATTCTTTTCTGAAGGTCAGTATCTATGACCAAATATATCTTCGTTACCGGCGGTGTTACTTCCTCATTGGGTAAAGGCATCATCTCAGCTTCTCTAGCTAAATTATTACAGGCCAGAGGTTTCAAAGTTACCATCCAGAAGTTTGATCCGTATATCAACGTGGATCCAGGAACACTGAATCCCTATGAGCATGGGGAATGTTATGTAACCGAAGATGGAGCTGAAACGGATTTGGACTTAGGTCACTACGAGCGATTTCTCAATATTTATACAACACAAGCCAATAACGTAACTACCGGAAGAATTTATCAATCGGTAATCAACAAAGAAAGAGAAGGTGCGTATTTGGGAAAAACCGTTCAGGTGATTCCGCATATCACCGATGAGATCAAACGCAGGATGCAAATGCTATCCTCATCTGGATATGATATTATCATTACAGAAATCGGAGGAACGGTAGGTGATATTGAAAGTTTGCCATTCATTGAAGCCGTTCGTCAGCTGCAATGGGAATTGCCCGAAGGCGATTGCATTGTAGTTCATCTTACATTGGTTCCGTATTTGAAAGCAGCCAAAGAGCTTAAGACAAAACCCACACAGCACAGTGTGAAAATGATGAGTGAGAATGGAGTGCACCCGGATATTATTGTATGCAGAACCGAGCAATCGATATCCAACGAATTGAAATCAAAAATTGCGTTGTTCTGCAATGTGAAGCCAGATTCTGTAATTGAAGCAGCAGACGCCAGCAGCATTTACGAAGTTCCTTTGCTGATGCAAGAGCAACAATTGGATGTGATTGTTTTGAAAAAGCTAAACATCACCTGGTTCCCTGAACCGGATCTTTCTGTATGGAAAGGGTTTTTAACCAAGTTGAAAAATCCTAAAACCAAAGTGACTATTGGTTTGATTGGCAAATACATCGAATTACAAGACGCATACAAATCTATTTTAGAAGCCTTCATTCATGCAGGTGCGATCAATGAATGCAAAGTTCAGGTGAAAGACATTCACAGTGAATTCATCACACCGGAAAATGTAAAACAAAAATTAGAGGGACTCGATGGATTGTTGGTGGCTCCTGGATTTGGACATCGAGGTATCGATGGTAAAATTTTAGCTGTACAATATGCCCGCGAAAACGGATTGCCGTTCTTTGGAATTTGTTTGGGTATGCAAATGTCGGTCATTGAGTTTGCGCGAAACGTATTGAAATTGCCTCAGGCACACTCAACGGAAATGGATGCCAATACACCTGATCCAGTTATCGATTTGATGGAAGCGCAAAAAGCCATCACCAGCAAAGGAGGTACCATGCGCTTGGGAGCCTATCCTTGTAAATTGGAAAAAGACAGTTTAGCTTATAGAATCTACGGCTCAGAGATGATATCTGAACGCCACAGGCATCGTTGGGAGTTTAACAATACGTATTTGGATCGCATGCAAAAAGCTGGTTTAAAGGCAAGTGGTGTGAATCCGGAAACCAATTTGGTTGAAATAGTTGAAATTGAAAATCATCCTTTTTTCATCGGTGTTCAATACCACCCGGAATTGAAAAGTACGGTAGAAAATCCTCATCCCATTTTTGTTCATTTCGTAAAAGCTGCCAAAGAGTATGCACAAAAAAAGGAACCACGTTCCAATGAGGTGCTCAGCAGCGAAATGATTTAAGCCGAAAAATCCAGGAGTGAAACGCCAGAACTGAATTCTTAATTGAATGCAGTTCGGACAAATAAAACCTAAATTTGCCCCTCAATTGTTGAAACAATGAATCTTGACAAGAATAGCGTGATTGGGATGGTGCTTTTGGCCCTTCTCTTTTTTGGATATTTTTATTTTACCCGCCAAGGCCAAATTGAATTGGAGCAAAAGCAGAAAAGAATTCAGGATTCATTGGCTGCTATTCAGCCTATACAAAAAGATAGCATACTGGAATCTACAACTACGGATACAGTTGCCGTAGCTACTGGAAATGCCGGAACGTTTGTGCAAACAGGAAAAATCAACGAGCAAATCA
>JBEDAP010000067.1:0-4114 GCA_041177705.1 Bacteroidota bacterium | reverse complement strand
TCGATGGTTACTTTCAGCATTTTGGTTTGTTCGGCCATAGTTATTTTTTGTTGACGCAAGCGTCAATTCATACTAAGCAGGTACATGAATTGGATCCGCATAATGAGCCAATCCATAATTCTGTGTCTTGCACAACGTTCTGTTGTTCACATGCCACTCAAATTCATCTCTGAAGTGTCTGATCGCAGCAGCAACAGGCCATGCAGCAGCATCTCCCAGGGGACAAATGGTGTTCCCTTCGATTTTGCGTTGAATGTCCCACAACAAATCGATATCAGAGCGAATGCCTTCACCATTATCAATTTTTTTCAGAATTTTTTCCATCCATCCCGTTCCTTCTCTACAGGGTGAGCACTGTCCACAACTCTCGTGTCTGTAAAAACGTGCCAAGGTATAGGTATGCTTTACTACACATTGGTCTTCATCCAAAACAATGAATCCACCCGATCCCATCATAGACCCCGTAGCAAATCCTCCATCGGATAAACTCTCGTAGTTCATGTAACGCGTTTCTCCTTTAGCCGTTTTCAGCAAGAGGTTTGCAGGTAAAATGGGAACTGATGAACCGCCGGGGATACAGGCTTTCAATCTTTTCCCGTTGGCAATGCCACCACAATATTCATCACTGTAAATAAATTCTTCTACAGAGATCGTCATATCAATTTCGTACACACCCGGCTTGTTGATATTCCCACATGCCGAAATCAGTTTGGTACCCGTGGATTTACCCACACCAATTTTAGCGTATTCTTCACCGCCCATATTGATAATGGGAACAACGGCCGCTAATGTTTCTACGTTGTTTACTACAGTTGGGCAATCCCATACTCCCTTGATCGCAGGGAATGGCGGCTTGATGCGTGGGTTTCCTCTTTTTCCTTCGAGTGATTCAATCAAAGCTGTTTCTTCTCCGCAGATATAAGCACCGGCTCCACGCTGTACATAAATTTCACAATCAAAACCTGAGCCTAAAATATTTTTTCCTAGAAATCCTTTTTCTCTAGCCTCTGCAATTGCTTGCTCTAAAATATCTACGATCCATGCGTATTCTCCGCGGATATAGATGTATGTGCGATTGCTTCCTAAAGCAAAAGAAGAAACGATCAAGCCTTCGATTAACAAATGTGGAATAAACTCCATCAAATAGCGATCCTTAAATGTTCCTGGCTCTGATTCATCGGCATTGCACACAAGGTAACGTGGAACACCTTCCGGCTTTGCCAAGAAACTCCACTTGAGTCCCGTTGCAAATCCAGCACCACCACGGCCACGCAATCCACTTTTTTTCACTTCTTCCACAATGGAAGCAGGATCCATTTTCAGTGCCTTTTCTACAGAACGATACCCCCCTTCTTTTCTGTATACATCAAAGAAGCGTATTCCTTCTACATGTGCTTTCTCTAACAATAATTTTTTAGACATGGTGCTCGTTTGCTTTTCAGGTCGACTTATTGTTTATTTCTACACTCTTCTATAATCTCATCAATTTTAGAACGGGTTAGGTGTTCGCGGTAGTACTTTCCCATTTGCATCATAGGAGCATACCCACAGGCACCTAAACATTCCACTGTTTTCAACGTGAACAAACCATCGGTGGTTGTTTCACCCGGGTTGATATCCAATCGCTCCTTGATATATTCGATAATCTTATCGCTTCCATTGAGCATACAGGGACCGGTCTGACAAACTTCAAACACATGCTTTCCAACAGGCTGAAGATTGAACATGCTGTAGAATGTTGCTACTTCATACACCTCGATAGATTCTAAATTCAATAGAGTAGCCACATAATCCATAGTTTCCGCACTGAGCCAACCCCCAAATTCTTCTTGTGCCAGATGCAAAAGTGGGATCAATGCGCTTTTTTGTTTTCCCTCGGGATAACGCTTGATGATTTGATCTACTTCTTTTAATTTTTCTTCAGAAAATTTTACCATTCGTTTTTCTTTAAGCATCCATTTCTCCAGCAATCAGGTTCAAACTGCTCAGCGTGATGATCGCATCACTGAGCATGGTGTTTTTTACAATTTCCGAATAGGCCTGGTAATAAATAAAACAAGGTCTTCGGAAATGAAGTCGATAGGGAGTTCTTCCTCCATCACTAATCAGATAGAAACCCAGCTCACCATTACCTCCTTCAACACATTGATATACTTCACCAGCAGGGATCTCTGTTTCACCCATTACAATTTTGAAATGGTAAATGAGAGCTTCCATTTTGGTATATACATCGGCCTTGGCCGGGAGATAATATTCTGGAGCGTCTGCATGATATACATCTGCTTCTGTTCCTTTAAATTCCTGTACTTTTTTATAGGCCTGATTGATGATGCTTAGGGATTGCCAAATCTCTTCGTTGCGCACCATGAATCGGTCGTAATTATCACCCGTTGTTCCCACCGGGATAATGAAATCGAAGTCTTCGTAGGATGAATACGGCGAGTGAACGCGAACATCGTAATCAATACCGGCAGCACGTAAGTTTGGACCCGTGAAACTGTAGTTCAGCGCACGCTCTGCAGAAATTGCACCGGTACCTTTAGTACGCTCGATGAAAATTCTATTGCGCATGAATAGGTTTTCAAATTCTTTCCAAATCTTTGGAAACTCTTCCAGGAATTTTTCTAATTTCTGGAATGCAGTATCTGTAAAATTACGTTCAAATCCGCCAATTCTTCCCATGTTGGTGGTGAGTCGAGAACCGCATACCTCCTCGTAAATCTCGTACACCAATTCACGGTACTGCATTACATAAAGGAACCCTGTATATGCTCCTGTATCTACACCTACGATGGAGTTGCAAATCAGGTGGTCGGTGATGCGCGCAAGTTCCATGATGATTACTCGGAGGTAGTCGACACGCTTCGGTGTTTTCACATCCAATAATTTCTCACAGGTCAAGTGCCATCCCATGTTATTGATAGGCGAAGAGCAATAATTGAGTCGATCGGTTAATGTTGTTATCTGATAAAGTGGCCTTCTTTCAGCCAGTTTTTCAAATGCCCTGTGAATGTATCCAACGGTTGATTCTGCATTGATAATTCGTTCACCATCCATTTCAAGGATGTTTTGAAAAACGCCATGGGTAGCAGGATGGGTTGGACCCAAATTGAGTCGCGTTGTTTGTTTTTCAATCGAGCCTTCCGGCAAACTTATATTCACGTGTTCAGGCATGTTTCAATTGCGTTTATCTTCCAAACATTTCATCGTCCTTATCAATGCGAGTTTGATCTTCCAACGGAAATTCTTTTCTCAGCGGGAAGTAATCCATCTCGTCTACATTCAGTACACGCTTCAAGTTCGGGTGACCGATGAAATTGACACCAAAGAAATCATAGGTTTCTCTTTCCATCCAGTTAGCACCACTGAAAAGAGCCGTTGCTGTATACACATCTGGCTTTTCACTGGAAACAAAAATCTTCATGCGCAGTCTTGTATTTTCAACCAGGTTGTGCAGATGATACATTACTCCTATTTCTTTTCCCTGTTGATCGGGATAATGAACTCCGGTCAAATCTGTAAGAAACTGAAATCTCAATTCAGGCTCATCGTGGAGGAAGGTTAATGCCTTCAGATTGAAATCAGCTTCAATGGTGAAAGAGAGCATTCCATATTGTTCATCCCAAGCAAGTATTTTATCTCCAAATTGATTGGAGAGTTTTTCTTTGATGGTATCGTGGTGAATGGACATGAATTTTGTTTTTACTCTATTGAATTCCGTAGCCTTCCAAAAGAGCTTTGTATTTATCGCTATTTCTTCTTCTCAATGTTTCATCTTGAACTAAATCCTGGATTTTCAGAATTCCATCGATGATGGCTTCTGGTCTGGGTGGGCAACCGGGCACGTATACATCCACAGGCACCACCTGATCAATCCCCTGCAATACAGAGTAGGTATCGAAAATTCCACCGCTGGAAGCACAGGCACCAACGGCCATCACCCAACGAGGTTCTGCCATTTGGAGATATACCTGGCGAACAACGGGACCCATTTTCTTTGCAATAGTTCCCATCACCATCAACAAGTCGCACTGACGAGGAGAAAAACCAACACGCTCTGAACCAAATCGAGCGAGATCATAATGCGAACCCATGGTGGCCATGAATTCAATCC
>JBEDAP010000066.1:0-4256 GCA_041177705.1 Bacteroidota bacterium | reverse complement strand
ATTAATGACAAGAAAATAAAAGGCATATCAGCAGAGCCTGTATCCATTGATAAAGTGATTCAAGGAGAAGCCTCGGGGTATGCCGTTATCGTAGATAGAATTTCTCAAGATGTGCCTTTTTACAGGGCTTACCTTAAAAACGCAGCCATCAGTGGTACAGCAGTCATCAACAATCCCTTTTGGTGGAGTGCAGATGAAAAATTTTTTAATAACGCACTTGCTACAAAAATCAAAGTACCGGTACCCAAAACCGTTATTCTTCCCTCGCGTGAATTACCGGACGATACTTCATCGGAATCCTTCTCCAACCTAGCCTACCCCTTAGACTGGAAGGGTATTTTTGAATACGTTGGATTTCCCGCCTACATGAAACCCTTTGCAGGAGGAGGTTGGAAAAATGTATACAAGCTGAACACCATGGAAGAATTTTTTGAACGACATGCAGAAACCGGTCAGCTCGTTATGTTGCTTCAGGAAGAAATTGTTTTTGAAGAGTATTATCGCTGCTATTGCATCGGACAAAAATATGTTCGCATCATGCCTTACGAACCTCGAAATCCTCATCACCTGAGATATGAGGCTGCTCATAAACCTTCAGCGCGATTGTTAAAAACGATGGAAGAAATCGTTTTACGCATCAACCAATATTTAGGATATGATTTCAATACAGTTGAATTGGCCATAAGAGACGGAATACCATATGCGATTGATTTCTGCAATCCAGCTCCGGATGCAGATATCAACAGTGTTGGAAAAGAAAACTTTGACTGGGTGGTTGAAACTTCAGCTGCATATGCCATTGAACGCGCACAAGGCATTCAAGAAAATGCCGACAATTTAACCTGGGGTATGTATATCAAATCCGCTATTGAAAACAAGCCACTGTTTATCTAGCCTAAACATTTTGCTATGATCAATTATAAAATATTCACGGTTGGAATTGAAGAGGAATACATGGTTATTGATCCTCATTCCAAAGAATTGGTCAGTCACGAACAACGCATCGTTGTAGAGGGACAAAAAATAATCAGCGAAAAAGTTAAAGCAGAAATGCATCAGGCCGTGGTGGAAGTAGGCACCGATGTTTGTACAACCATTGATGAAGCCAAAGAAGATATTTATCACCTGAGAAAAACAATTAAAGAAATTGCTCAATCACTGGGCTATAGCATGGGGGCTGCAGGCACCCATCCATTCAGCACCTGGAGGCACCAGCTCATTACGGATCATGTGCGTTATCAGGAAATCGTAAACGAAATGCAGGATGCAGCCCGTTCCAATTTAATTTTTGGATTGCATGTGCATGTGGGAATGCCATCCAAGGAGATGGCTATTCACATTGCTAACTCGGCTCGCTATTTTTTACCACATGTATTTGCACTCAGCACCAATTCACCGTTTTGGGAAGGAAGAACGACCGGCTTTAAGTCGTATCGCACCAAAGTGTTTGATAAGTTTCCGCGTACGGGGATCCCGGATTATTTTGATAGTTACAGTGCTTACGAGAACTATGTTAATCTGTTGATCAAAACAAATTGCATCGATAATGCTAAAAAAATATGGTGGGACCTCCGCGTTCATCCGTTTTTCGGAACCGTAGAATTCAGAATTTGTGATGTTCCCCTTACGGTTGATGAATCAGTCGCTTTTGCTGCACTTTTTCAATGCATCTGCGCCAAACTATTCAAACTTCGATCCTCCAACCTCAATTTCATGATCTACCCCAGGGCCTTGGTCAATGAAAATAAATGGAGAGCTTCCCGTTATGGCATCGATGACAATCTTATCGACTTCGGGAAAGAACAAGAAGTGAATACACGAGCGTTGATTTTAGAATTATTGGATTTTATCGATGATGTAGTAGATGAACTTCAATGCAGAGAAGCGCTTAAAACCATTCATACCATTTTGCAGAGAGGAACCGGTGCTGATCGACAATTAGAAATTCACAGACAAACAAACGATCACAAAGCGGTTGCATCTTACATTGAATCTCAATTTCTTGCCCGTCTTTGATGTACCTTTGCTGACAGGATGAAAACGGTAAAAATAGCGGTACTCGACCTCTATGAAGGTCATGCTAACGAGGGAATGCGGTGTATCAGAGAGATCATCAGCCAGCTCCAAAATCAAACAAATCAGTCTATTGAATACAAGGAATACGACGTCCGATTAAAAAATGAAATCCCTTCCTTAGATTACAATTTGTATATATCCTCTGGTGGACACGGAAGTCCCTTGGAATCTGAGGGAACAGAATGGGATAATCGATTTATAGAGTGGATTCAACAAGTGGAAGCTTGGAATGCCAATCCAGTTAATATTCAAAAAAAATACATCTTTTTTATCTGCCACTCCTTTCAATTGGCCTGTCGATATTTCAAAGTGGGATTGGTAGCCAAAAGAAAATCAACAGCCTTGGGTGTATTTCCCATTCACATGTTGGAAAATGGAGATCAGGAACCCATATTTAAAGGTTTAAATGATCCATTTTATGGCGTGGATAGTCGCGACTACCAAGTCATACAACCTGATACGGCAAGAATTAACGCCTTAGGCGCTGAATTACTCTGCTTAGAAAAAGAGAGGCCGCATATCAACTTGGAAAGAGCCATCATGGCAATTCGCTTCAATCCCTATATGATTGGAACTCAATTTCACCCCGAAGCCGATGCACAGGGCATGAGTATGTATTTACTCAGGGAGGATAAAAAAAATACGGTCATCGAAAATCATGGATTTGAAAAATGGCAGTCTATGCTTGAGGGATTGAGTGACCCCGAAAAAATAAAGAGGACTTACAATACAGTGTTACCTAATTTTATTACGCAATCCATTTCAAAACTCTCGAATTCCTTTAGCCTTTCGTAAGTCATGATACCCAAGCTGAGAAAAAATTTCAATGACCAGTTTACGGAAACAAAGTATCAGCAGATGCTTTATGAACTCAATACCCCTTATCCAAACGCCATTGAATTCAGAATTGCAGAAACACCGGTTTTTATTTCTAAAGAATTAGGAAAGGATATGATCAATACGTGTGAAGGCATTATTGATCAGATATTATCTGTTGATTTCAAATCAAAAACTGAAAAAGCAATTCCTCGGGATGAGTACTTCCCCAATCAAAATCAGTTTCCCCATTTCATCGCATTTGATTTTGGAATTTGCCAATCAGCTGAGGGTATACTCAAGCCTGCATTGATAGAAATGCAAGGATTTCCAACCCTATTTGGCCTTCAGGCCTTTTATCCCGAAGTGTTGGAAAAGCATTTTGAAATTCCTTCAGGATTTTCAAACTACTTCAATGGATTGACTAAAAACTCCTACCTCGAACTTCTTAAAAAAACAGTTTTAGGGGATTGCAATCCAGAGGAGGTTATCTTACTGGAAATACAACCTCATCAACAAAAAACAAGAATAGACTTTTACCTCACTCAAGAATATCTGGGCATTCAACCCGTTTGCATCACCGAACTTGAAGCCAACGGTGATAACATATACTACAGAAAAAATGGGTCTAAAATTAGGATTCGTAGGATATACAATCGGGTGATCATGGACGAATTAAAAAGCAAAAAGCAAGAGCTTGGTACCATCATCGATTTGCAGCAACACTGGGATGTAGAATGGATTCCTCATCCCAATTGGTTTTACCGGGTATCTAAGTATACGCTTCCGCATATCAAAGATTCAAATGTCCCTGAAACTCGATTTTTAAATGAGTTGAATTCAATACCGCAAGACCTTGAAAACTTCGTATTGAAGCCACTTTTTTCGTTCGCTGGACAAGGTGTTATTATCGATGTCAATCAACAAGACATCGATTCGGTGGAAGATAAATCCAACTGGATCCTTCAGAAAAAAGTAAACTATGCTTCCTGCATTCAAACCCCTGGCATACCAGCAAAAGTGGAAGTTCGTTTGATGTATATCTGGCCGGATGGATATGAAAGACCTATTCTAGCAACCAACCTAGCGCGACTGAGCAAAGGGAAAATGATTGGTGTGCGATACAATCAAAATCACGACTGGGTAGGAGGATCAGTTGCCTATTTTGAGCAATAAGTCCCGTTACTCCTCATCACTATTCTTTAAAATCCCTAAAAGCTTATAGGTTTCATTTAGAACAATACTCATGGGAGAAATATTTTCTAAACCTCCCAAAATCTGCGTTTTTCCTGCGTAACTAATTCCCGTTTTTATAGGCGTCATCCGCAAAAAACCTTCCTTCTGTTTAATAAAAACATATTGAC
>JBEDAP010000065.1:0-4425 GCA_041177705.1 Bacteroidota bacterium | reverse complement strand
TCATATTGGGTGTTGGCGACTGGGAAACGGGGTCAGCTGCAACTTTCAAAAATGCCTACCGAGAGTTCCCATGGTACACAGAAGGTATCAGTGGTTTTGTGGATGCAGAAGATGTATCTGAGTTGATGGTTCGGTTGATGAAAAGCGATATTCAAGCCGAGCGATTTATTGTATCTGCCGAAAATTGGGCTTTCCGTTCGGTGTTTGAACAGATGGCAAAAGGATTCGGTAAAAAGCCACCTTCTTTGAAGGTGAGCCCCGCTTTAGCATCTTTGGTATGGCGATGGGAGAAAGTGAAAAGTCTTTTTTCCGGGTCAGATCCTTTGCTCACCAAAGAGACTGCAGAAACTGCACAGCAGAAAGTTTATTTTGATAATTCTAAGATTCTAAAGGCTTTTCCGGATTTCAGTTTCAGACCGCTACAAGATACGATTGAGCTAGCTTGCGTGGAGTACATGAAAAAGATGGATTCACGGATTTCATGAATTTATGCTTGATCCTGGATCATTATTTTTTATTCTTTTCCATGAGATCTTTCAATGAATTCCAGATTTCAGGAATACGCTTGACCCAGATCATTTCTCTCTTTTTAAGCATTTGATCTTCTGCGGGGGTACCCCAATAAATCTTATTTCCTTCAATACTTGATATCACTCCACTTTGTCCCATGACCATCGCATTTTCACCGATGGTGAGTGTTTTTCCAACTCCTACCTGTCCCCATAGAACCACTCCATCTTCAATAATGGTGGCTCCTGCTATTCCAACTTGGGCAGCAAAAAGACAATTTTTACCTACAACAACATCATGACCGATATGCACCATGTTGTCGATTTTCGTTCCTCTTCCTATGATGGTATCGTTGGTAACTCCACGATCGATGGTGCAGTTTGCTCCTATTTCTACATCATTTTGAATCACAACTCGTCCGCAGCTTTCCATTTTTTTATACCAGGTTTCGCGGTTCTTTTTGGTATTGTAATAAAAGGCATCGGATCCGATTACCGATCCAGATTGGATAATTACGTTGTCTCCGATCACAGTATAATCATGCAAACAAACACCTGAATGGATGATGCAATTTTCACCTATTTGTACATTTTTACCAACGAAACAACCCGGTGCTACGTAACTAGAATTTGCAATCGATGCAGATGCGTGTACCATCGAAGTTGCTTGTTCAAAGGGACGAAAATGTCGAACGATTTTGAGGTAAGCTTCAAATGGTTCATCAACGATAAGCAGAGATTTATCCGGAGGACATGCAGTAGATTGATTGATGATGATGAAACTAGCATCGGATGAAATGCAGGTCTGGTAATACTTTGGGTGGTCTACAAATACCAAATCACCTTTCTCAACTTTATGAATTTCATTGATGCCTTCAACGAATCCTTGATCATTTCCTTCAATACGCGCACCAATTAATGACGCAATCCATTCAATGGAAACAGGTGTTGGAAATTTCATTTGCGATGATTTAGAACAAAGATACTGTTATGTATGCTGAGCACGTTTTGATGTTTTTTCAATCAAAATTTCCTATGATTGACTTGAGTAATTCACATACAGAAAAAAAATGTTAATAAAATAGTTTAAAAAAAATTTTATGTTGATAAAATATATTTATAATATTGTGTAGGGAAATTTATTTCCCGGTACTTATTAACCCATCTATATAACAGCGCTCAGTATCCACTGGGCGCTGTATTTTTTTATACATTGCAGTAAATACAAACATATGTTACGATCGATGACAGGATTTGGAAGGGCTGAAAAGTCAATACAGGAAAAGCTTTTCCAAGTTGAGTTGCGTTCCTTGAATGGAAAGCAACTTGATCTTCAAGTGAAGATTCCTGTTCAATTCAAGCCGTATGAATTTGATATTCGAAACCTTATTTCTGAGCATTTGCAACGAGGTAGTGTTGAATGTATGATTACCTCCAAATCAAATGGATCATCCAAGCCCCCCTCCATCAATACAGAACTTGCTGCTTCAATATACTGTCAATTGAAAGGGTTGGCCTCAGACTTAGAGGCAGACGATAGCCAGTTGCTTGCCTCTGTTCTTCGAATTCCTGAGGTGGTTTCCAGTGCATCCGAAGTATTGTCGGAAGAAGATTGGAAAGGTTGCAAGGAGATGATCATTCAGGCATTGGATATGCTAAATCAACATCGAGAGAACGAGGGTTCTGTTTTGGAAAAGGATCTAGTGAAACGTATCGATCGTATAGCTGAGTTGCAAGTAAAAGTGATGGAATTGGATCCTCAACGGAAAAAGCGAATTCGCGAAAACATGCTCAAATTGATGGAAGAGCATGTAGGTAAAGAGTCGGTTGATATGAATCGATTCGAGCAAGAATTGATTTATTATATAGAAAAGATTGATTTAACCGAAGAGCAGGTCCGTTTGTCCAATCATTGCGATTACTTCAAAAAGATGTTGGCCGAAAAAGAGATTTCCAAGGGAAGAAAATTATCATTTCTGTTGCAGGAAATCGGTCGCGAAATCAATACCACCGGATCCAAGGCCTACGACTCCGAAATTCAAAAAATAGTCGTGGACATGAAAGATGAGCTTGAAAAAGCCAAAGAACAGGTATTGAATGTTCTTTAGTTGATTCCCGAACGATGTATTTCAATCCTGACTACCTTTGCAGGGATGTCTTTTATTCGATTTATTCCCCTTTGTTTCTTTTTTGCATTCGTTTCCTGTAAGGAAACGGGTCTGTTCGAGAAAGTAGATTTCATTCCCCAGGCGGAATGGGAATCTGGGTACAGTCCAGAGTTTAGCTTTGAAATCAAAGACACCTCCGCCCAATACCAGGTCTATTTTATCATCCGCCACACCGATGCCTATGAATACAATAATATTTGGGTGGTCTTGAATAGCAAGGTTCCATCCGACTCAGTGGTTCGTTCTGAGCGATTTGATATCCAACTGGCGAATGACAAAGGATGGTTGGGTACCGGAATGGATGATATATTTGATCACCGGGTTCTATTGTACAGGGATCCTGTAAGATTTCAAAAGCCGGGCTTGTATACAGTTCGGTTCAAACAAGATATGCGGGTAGATCCCTTGAAGCATGTATACAATGTTGGATTGAGACTGGAAAAATTACCTTGATATGGGGAAGTGGATAGATCGGATATCCCTCAAATACATCAATTTGGTTTATTGGCTCTTGCTTTTTTACCTGATTGCCGCTTTGGCTTGGTGGTATATTGAGTTGGATCAGCAAAATGATCTCATGCTTGCCTTTCAGCTCGAACAAGTTCAAAAACTACCTGGAAATACCAAGGCTGATGTTGACAAGATAAAAGATGCGCATCAGCGAAATGCGCGTCAGTATATTGGAGAGGGGTTGACTTTTTTGTTGTTGACCATGGTAGGTGCTTGGTTTGTTTACCAAGCGGTACGTAGGCAAATTCGATTGCATCTGCAGCAGAAAAACTTCATGCTTGCTGTAACCCATGAGCTTAAAACACCGATCGCAGTCGCTAAACTCAGTCTTGAAACCCTGAAACGCCATAAGTTGGATCCTGAAAAACAGGATAAAATTTTGGTAGAGGCCATTCATGAAACAGATCGATTGGATGCACTTTGCAATAATATATTGTTGAGCTCACAGTTGGAATCCGGGGGCTATACCCTCAATAAAGCAGAATTTAATTGCTCCGAAATGGTAGAGGATGCTGTTGCATCATTTTCCAAGAGAAATAAATCTCGCTCGATAGAACACGAAATATCTAAAAACCTTTGGGTATTTGGAGAAGAGTTTTTGCTACGATTGGTACTGAATAATTTATTGGAAAATGCCGTGAAATACACTCCCAATGGAACACCCATTCGGGTAGAGGCTTTCGAAAGCGAACATCAAATTCAAATTCGGGTAATGGATCAGGGAGCGGGCATTCCGGACCTGGAGAAGTCCAAAATTTTTGAGAAGTTTTATCGACTGGAGGATGAATCCAAACGTAAAACAAAAGGCACTGGTTTGGGGTTGTATTTGAGTTCGCGGATTATTTCTGATCACGGGGGAAACTTAAGAATTGAAAACAACAAGCCTCATGGGAGTGTTTTCATCCTTGAGATTCCAAAACTAACTACATATGAGCGGAGCTAAAGGGTCCATACTTCTGGTAGAAGACGAAGAAAACTTACAGGAAGCCCTTAAGTTGAATTTGGAATTAGAGGGATATGAGGTTACATGTGCTGATAATGGGGCAATAGCCATAAAAAAAGTGGAGGAGGAGTATTATGACCTTGTTCTACTGGATGTGATGCTGCCCGAAGTTGATGGCTACGATGTTTGCCAGCACATCCGTTTGCGTAACATCGATACGCCGGTGCTTATGTTGAGTGCCAGGGCAGGAAGTGCCGATAGGGTAACAGGATTGAAAAAAGGAGCTGATGATTAC
>JBEDAP010000064.1:0-3704 GCA_041177705.1 Bacteroidota bacterium | reverse complement strand
TGCCATCTCCCCATGGACAGCTTTGAGCTGTGTGGGTGTTTTCTTGTTGGTGCTGTATCTAACGCGTTTTGTTTCCTTGAGCTCTATATTGGCCAGTTTAGCGTTTCCAGTATTTATATTGGTCATTTTCAATGTTGACAACGATGCGTACCGCATATTCGCGATTGGGGTTGCCTTGCTGGTTATCTTAACCCATCAAAAGAATATAGGACGTCTGCTTTCTGGCAATGAAAACAAAGTGCCCATTTTTAAAAATCGCGACAAGAGAAGGCTGATGAAATAAGCCTATTTCATTGCTTTTGGGTTCCCAATTTTGTTTTCCATCGATTTTTTATTTTTTATCATTTGTGGAAAAAATGTTAATTTCACTCCCCCTTACCAAAACTACTTAGAATGCTACTTAACATTTTTGATAGACTAAATCTTGGTGAAGAAAAGAACATTTTGCTTCAGGGAATACCCTCCACGTTAGAGAAATATTTCACCAAATTGTCGTTTGCTAAAAATGTAACTCCACTACTCAAAACACGTAAAATTGACTTTGCATTGGTATTTGCAGTCAATTACAATCAATTGAATTCAATCTTGAAGGACGTTATTCCTGCACTTCGTAAAAAAGGAAAGCTTTGGATTGCTTTTCCCAAGCCCACTTCAAAGATTGTTAGTGATTTAAACCGAGATTGCAGTTTTGAGTGTCTTATTTCAAGCGGTTTTTCTAAAATAGATGAAGTTGTCATCGATCATGTATGGATTGCTATGCGTTTTTGCACAGAAACTCAAAATGCATCATGCAATGAGATTGAATTGGAAAGTCTGGATGAAAATGCTACCGTGAAGGATTTGGGGAAAGGTATTTCAAGGAAAATCAGAACAGCTGTTTCGTAACATCGCGTAACGACTCACAGAGGTCGATTAACTCTTCCATGCTTTTAGGGGATTTCAACTTGCCTTGAATGGATTCAACTGATTTGAATCCGGGTCCTGCACATACAATTTTTTTATCTGGGAAAGCTTTTTCTAGGGAGTGAATATATTCATCAACAAATTGACTGGTTAAATTGGTGATCAGGTATGTAAATATGATTGTTGCATTTGTCTTTTGAACCACTTCTTTGACAGTATCAATTTCTACACTTGTACCAATATACAATGTGTTTATTTTATTTTTTCGAAGTAAGTAATTGACAAAAAGCAAAGGGATCTCATGATTCTCGTTTATCGGTGTAAAGAGAACACACAAGGGTTGTTTTCTTGTGAATGTATGCGTAGTGGCATCTATCGCTTGAATCAATTCACTTCTGATAATATTACTGGAAAAATGTTCTTGTACAGGTGAAACCTTGCCATTCATCCAAAGGTTTCCAATTCGGTTTAAATATGGAAAAACAACATGCAGATACATGTTCATTTCCCCCATGGTCTCTTTCAATTCAGATAATAACTTTCGAAAAGCCACTTCGTTGAAGTCGAGATCAAACTCAATCAATCGTGTGATGAAGACTTCAAAATTACCTTTGTTGTCGTCTAAACAAGGCGATTTTTTCATTTCATCAACCGACATATTTGCAATCTTGGAAATCTTCAAACCACTGTGGTAAAGCATGGAGATGCGAAGAATGTGCTTGAGATCGTTGTTGTCGTAAAATCGATGCTTGCCTGGTGAAGTCGGAGGCATAATCATACTGTATCTTCTCTCCCAAATGCGAAGTGTATGCGCTTTGATGCCAGTAAGATTTTCAATATCTCTTATGCTAAAGGCGTTCATGGGGGTTAATTACCACATGAATTTAAACAATCGTGTTAAAATTCAATACTCTGTTCAAGGATGGCATACAAATCCTTCATTTATGTTACATTTGAATATATAATTGATTAAACAATGAGTTTAGGCTGGATCGTATTTTTAGGTGCCACATTTGGTTTTCATCTCGGATTGTTTGGAATGTTTAAAAAGGCTGGAATTGAAGGCTGGAAGGCACTTGTACCATTTTACAATACCTGGTTGATGGTGAAGAAAATGGAACTTAAAACTCATTGGTTTTTCTTTCAGCTGATTCCCATTGCGGGGCAGTTTATTACCATTTGGATTTGCATAAAATTTGTTGAGCATTTCGGTCGATTTTCTGTTTTACATCACGCTGCTACCGTATTATTTCCATTTGTTTATTTTCCCTATTTGGGATTCTCGAAAAATGAACGATTTGCCGGAATTGCAGTGGTAAAAAATTACAAGAAAAGTGCAACTCGGGAATGGATCGATGCAGCTGTTTTTGCTGTTGTTGCTGCAACGATTATCCGGACATTTATATTTGAAGCGTATGTAATTCCAACGGGGTCTATGGAAAAAACATTACTGGTGAATGATTTTTTATTTGTTAGCAAAACAAGTTATGGGCCACGTATCCCCAACACGCCACTTGCATTCCCATTTGTTCATCATACGTTGCCCATTGGAACATCCAAATCTTATTTGGAGTGGATCAAGCTTCCTTATAAGCGCTTTTTCCCCAATGAGGTTAAACGCAACGATGTAGTTGTATTTAATTATCCTGTTGGAGATACGGTGATTCAAGAGTTTCAATCTGAAATCAATTATTACGATTACCTGAGAGCCTATCAGTCCAGCGGCGGAACCCGTGAAATGCTATTCGCTGAGCGTAACGATATCGTTACGCGTCCGGTTGATAAACGTGAGAATTTTATCAAACGTTGCGTAGCTGTTGCAGGTGATATGCTTGAAATTAAAGATGGTAATGTCATTGTAAATGGACAGGCAAGTGCGGCACCTGCAGAGTCTGAGATGCCGTACTATGTGATGTTGGATGGAAAAGGATTTTTTGACGATGAATTTGTAAATAAGGAGTTGAATATTGATCTCGATGATCCCAATCAGAGAGATTTCATGCAGGTTCAGGGAACTCCAAACACGTATCGCATTATTTTAACTCCCGGCCAATTGGAAAAAGTAAAATCATTATCCTTTGTTCTAAAAGAATCTGTTCGAGCTGATTTAAACACAAGTGGGTTTGGAAATACATACCCATATGATTCCTCCTTTTTCAAATGGAGTGAAGATAATTTTGGTGCTATTTGGGTACCCCAAAAAGGGAAATCTGTAGAGCTCAATGCAAAAAATCAAGCACTCTATAAACGTGTTATCCAAGTATATGAAAACAATACTTGGGAGAATCGAGACGGTAAAGTCTTTTTAAATGGCAAAGAAGCCAGCTCCTATACCTTTAAAATGAATTATTACTGGATGATGGGGGATAACCGGCACAATTCACAAGATTCCAGATTTTGGGGTTTTGTGCCCGAAGACCATATTGTAGGAAAGGCATCTTTGATATGGTTCAGTTGGAAGAATGGTCCACGTTGGGACCGTATTTTCAGAAAAATCAAGTAATTCTATTGTGAAAGGTACCAAGGCATTTGAGTATACTATTTATCAAGGATTGGAAATGTTGTCCGATTCTGACAAAGAATTGATGCAAATGGCGCGAGAGGTATGCTTGCAGGCTTATGCTCCGTATTCTAAATTTAGGGTTGGTGCTGTTGCTCTTATGCAGGATGGAACCTGGATTAAAGGGACCAATCAAGAAAATGCCTCATATCCCATAGGGCTTTGTGCAGAGCGAGTGTTGCTGGCAGCAGTATCTTCGATTTCACCGGGTATATCTATTGAAAAAATGGCTATTAGTTAC
>JBEDAP010000063.1:0-7598 GCA_041177705.1 Bacteroidota bacterium | reverse complement strand
AAAAAACTCTGTCTTTGGGCATGAAAATCTTGAAGAATGAATTGGCTGCCATATCTTTTTTATTTAGAAAGTTTGAAATTCATGATGATTTAAATTAGGGGCCATTCATGTTTATATGAATGGGAATTGGTTTTCCTATTTGGACTTATAGATGCTCAATTAGAGCTTATCGAACTTGAAATTATACACGGGATAACCAATCAAATAGTTTAATTTTCAATGGTTTATCACCAAAAAGCAAAGTTGTACGATCTCCAGAAGCTTAGCATGTTTCTTAGATTACCAAATTGTTAAGGATCCGATAGTAATGTTACTCTAATGTGTATAAACCCATTTTATGGTCTGTTTCCCTTTGGGAGTGGAGATCAGAATCGTGTATGTTCCTGGTTTTAATGAATTTAATTTGTCTTTAATCACCTTTTCCCGGTGCTGGCCCGCCAATGTTTTACCTTCAAATAAAGTACCAATGGGTCGCCCCAACATATCAAGCAATTCGAGCTTGACTTGTGTTGTTTCTTTTAGGAAATAGGCTATTTCAGCTTGTGATGAACTGGGGTTGGGGTATACACTCAGGTTCACATTCAATTCGGGAAGTCTAGGGTTATTTATTGATGTGACAAGGGTATTGCTCAAGTCTCTATTTAAATAAACATGATATTCTCCAGCTTGAAGAGTAATTGAGTGAGAGGTTGCAGGAACATTGATGGAAGTTTTAGTCAAGTAGCTATACCAAGTACCTGTTGCAGGGAAATTGACAGTTGCTGTTTTTGCTGTTAAATCAAAATTTCCAACAACAAGTATTTTCAATGAATCATCGTTTACCTGCAAGGTCTTCACAACACCACTTGCATCCATGGAATAAGAGTTGCCCGTAAATGCAGAAATAAATTTGGGATTCATTCTCAATCGGATCAGGTTTGAATACACATCAAAAAGACCTCTTTTGAATGCATCGTTGTAAAAATGCCATACTACTGGCTTATTGTCCAATCTGCAATTGCTGTTTACTGTTCCATTGGTACAGGTATTGATGGAATAGGGAAATCCCAACTCACCAAATTGCCATAGCATTTTGGGTCCGGGTACCATGGCCCAGAATGCAGTAGCCATACCCATTCTTTTCAACGCAGTGATGGAATCTTTGGTATTGTAAGATCCCAATTGGTTTCCGAATGTGAGGTTTTTGTACATCAATCGTTCTTCATCGTGGCTCTCCATATAACCAACCAGATGCTGCTTGTCCCATCCTCTGCGTTGAGCGCCAACGGAACTGAAATCTGCATCTTGCGTGAATCCCATCGTGGCTTGTGCAAAATTATAATTTGCATTTCCCCAAAGCATCATTCCGTAGTTAGCTAATTCCCTCTCTTCGGCATTGTCTGCAAAATGTTCGAGGATGCAATAACTTCCTGGTGATACAGCTTGTGTGCTGTCGTAGATTCTTTTCCATATGGCCACACGTGTAGCATCATAACTTCCCCAAGCAGATACGTTATTGGGATTGTTGGTTTGTGTAAATCCTTTGGATAAATCCCATCGAAATCCATCCAATTTATAATTGGTGAGCCAGTGACGAACCACACGTGCCACCAAGTCTTTGGTTGCCTGGGATTCGTGATTGAAATCATATCCCACATTGAAAGGATGCTTGGCATCCGCGTTTAGCCAAGGGTTATCCGCTGCAGGTTTTCCAGTTGCGCCATCCCAATACATCAATGCATGGGGGGAAGAACCAAATGCATGATTCATCACCATGTCCATAATAACTGCAATCCCTTCTTGGTGACAGGCATCAATGAATTCTTTGATTGCATTTTCAGTGCCATAAAATTTATCTGGTGCAAAAAAGTAATTGGGATTGTAACCCCAACTGAGGTTTCCCTCGAACTCTGAAAACGGCATAAGGCCAATGGCATTGATGCCCAAGCGCTTGAGATAAGGTAGGGTGTCTTGAAGTGTTTTGAAATTTCGATTGGATAGAAAGTCTCGTATCAACAATTCATAGATTACCAGGTTTCGTTTATCCGGACGTTTGAAGTCATTTACTTTCCAGGTATATTTTTGTTTTCCCGGTTGCAATACGCTGACAATACCGGTTGTTTTATTGGTTGGATATAATTTAAGTGAAGGGTAGGTTGCTACTGGAATGGAATTGTCGTGATTGGGGTCTAAAACTTTTTCAGTGTTGTAATCTGCCACTTTCAAAAATCCATCAATGAGAAATTGATAAGCGTATTCTGCACCTGGAACTAATTTTCCAATACGAATCCAAAATCGTTGACCATCCGGAGTTTTAAACATCTGGGATTCGTTGTTTTCAGTCCAGTTGTTGAAATCTCCAATCAAGGCAACTCGTGTTTTCCCGGGTGCATACAGCACTAAGTAAGCAGCAGTATCTCCGGGTACATAACTTACTCCATCTTGAACTCCGGCTGGGAGTGGCTCAACAACTGCTGGCCCAGGTAGAAAAAATTGTAGACTATCTTTCACTGTTGCAACACCCCCAAAGCTTGCTTCTACTAGAAATTTTTGGTTTCCAGGATCGGAGAGAAGGGTAGTGGTTGAGATGCTGGTAGAAGCACTGTTGGAAACAAGAAGTTTATTGTTATAGAAGATTTTTAGATCTGCGGATTGATTTGCGTTTGCAGTTATAGTGATATTATCGCCTAGTTTTTTGTCAACTGTCGACACAGTTCTATTGAAATAGGGTTTCGAAACAGGCTCATCGATGCGCACAAAATTTCCGGCATCATAAACGGGGATATACATA
Organism: Bacteroidota bacterium; assembly: GCA_041177705.1. GTDB lineage: Bacteria > Bacteroidota > Bacteroidia > Chitinophagales > Chitinophagaceae > Pollutibacter. The sequence continues at coordinate 4,828 of JBEDAP010000063.1, read as the reverse complement.
TCGGAACCATCATCGTTGCTAAGGACCTTGTTTCCATTTCCGGACCTGAATAGAATGGCAATTTTTTGAACCTTTTCTAAAGAGTTTGTGATTCCAAAAAAGTTTCGAAGCCCGCCGTTGATGGTAAACGTCCATTGATTGGTCCCAGAGGAAGGGGCGTTGGCTGAAGCTGGTGTTGTTGCCCAGGTGAATTTTACATATTTCCAATCTGAGGCACCTGTGCTTAAGTTGGTGATAGCACCGACATGAACATAAACATCGCTCAGAGGGGTATGATCGAACAATCCCTTATTTCCAAGGCTGGCATCGGCCGTTATGGTGATGGTTGGTGAAGATTCCTGAATAAAAGCCGGACTCCACTTCAGCAGTTGAGCGTGAGAGAATGAATGGCTGAATAGAATCCATAAAATGGGGAGCAGCAATCTTTTCTTCATAGTAAATGTGTAAAAAGTACACAATTACGAATATATAGATTATTTAATTAGACTGTATGCTTTGTAGAACACAAAAAAGTGAAGCAAGGCAAGCGCCTCAAATACCAAGATATACCAGGGCCAAGGACCTACAATGAGAGGATTCTCAACAATGGGAGGCGTACTTAAGTACATGTAGTTTGAACCCGTGATGTAATTAAAGACTCCAACACCTAGTGCCAAAATTTGAATAGCTACAAAAGCTCTAAGCCATGAATTTTTTCTGAGAGTTAAATTTTGATGGATGACTAGGTATGCAACTACAAGGATAAGTCCACCGTGACTAATGAAATAAGCGTAGTAAAAAAATCCGTCTTTCCCAAGATCAAACTCTGGTGTTAGCAAGGAATGTATTCCACCAGTCAGTCCAAAAAAATAAAAAAGTTCAGCCCAAAATAAGTTGAATCGAAACATCAACGCAATGCCCAGCAGTGAACTGAATCCGCAAAGATGCAATGGTAGATTTTGTTTGTGGTTCCAGCTGCCTGTTGAAATAGCATATCCATTTTCAATCACAAGATTCAACAATAGTAAAAGTGCGATAGACTTTGGATAGTAGGTAGATTGTGCCCAAGTATATTTTTTGGGAAGGATTGTTAACACTGCAATTGTGACAAGTATGATGATGATACTTTTCCACCATTCATTGGAAAATGTTTCCATGGTCTCGTGCAGGTTCATAATCTGAATATCTATTTTTTTATTGATTTTTTTAAACAAAGTCTTGGTTTTTTTGTCATATGAAATAATATTACAATCATGGAACGCAAAGACTTTTTAAACAAACTTACCGGTGGTCTCGCATTTACCTGTGTTGCCTGTATGATGGAAGCCTGTTCTAAAGATGAAACGAGCTCAGGTTCCGGATCTAACAACAGTGGCGGAAATACAGGGGGAACTACCGTATTGCTCACTGTCAATTTAAACACTCAGCTGCTGAATCTCAATGATTTTATCAGCGACAATGGAGTTATCGTTGTAAGAACCGCTACTGGCAATACTGCAACAAGCTTTGCTGCATTTTCCAATGTTTGTCCACATGCCGGTGCTGCTGTTACTTTCATAAAAAACACAACCAGCTTCAATTGCCCCTTACACGGCTCTAATTTCTCAATCAGTGGTGCAGTAACACAGGGTCCAGCTAACAGTGGACTCACTAAAAAAACGGTTGAAGTAAACGGAACTACACTAACTGTAAAATAAATCAGGCAACTACATTTCCATTTTCCAAATGCATGCGATGCGTAATGCATGTTGGAATGTCTTCTGTATAGTGACTTACATAGATCAATGTTAAGTTGGTATCATTGCAGATAGAATCAATGAGATATAAAAAATTTTGGGTCTGTATTCGATCTAGTCCCTGACAAGGCTCGTCTAAAATTAATAACTCCGGATTTTTCACAAAAGCACGTGTTAGCATAACCCATCGTTGCATCCCTAAAGACAGTTGATGCATATACTTGTCTTGGAGATCGCTAATTTCCATTGCATCCAGCCATTTCGCAACAAGTATCTCTTGGTCTTGAGTTAGTTTTCTAAACAATCCAATGGTATCAAATAATCCCGAAGCAACTACTTCTTTGCATGTAAATCCCTGATCAAAATAAAGATGCAGTTCGGGGGATACATAACCAATCTTTGATTTAATATCCCAAATACTCTCTCCGGACCCTCTTTTCTTTCCGAATAAATAAATCTCATTGGCATAGCCCTGCGGATTATCTGCAGTAATCAAGCTCAATAAAGTCGATTTACCTGAGCCGTTGGGACCAGTCACACACCATCGCTCGCCTCTCATGACTTTCCAATTGATATTATTCAAAATGAGTTTGGCGCCATATTGGATGTGTAAGTTCTTGAGTTCAATGATTGCATTTGTCCTAGAAGAAGTTTTTTTAAAAAGGGAATGAAGTGCTGCGGAGTGTGTTAATTTAGATGCTTGGGGAAGCTGGTTGTTTTCTAAGAAATGGCTTTTGGAATGAAAACTCCCATTTCCGTTTTCCATCCATAATACATGAGTGATGCAACTGGGTAAATCCTCTTCATTTGCAATTAAAATAATTTTAATCCCACTTTCTGATATACGATTGATACTCTCTGATAAAATCAATCTACCAGTTGCATCTAGTCCGAGATATGGATTATCGAGAATGAGTATATCGGGCGATGCAGTTAAGGCTTTTACCAATTGGAGTCGCTTGTTCTCGCCATTGGATAACTGAATGAGAGGTTTGTCTAATAACTTTAGAATGTCAAATGCTGTAATCCATTCATGATGGGCGTCTATGACCAAACGATTTAGTTCTTCTAGAACTGTTAAACTGTCTTCGTTATCAGTTGAGTTGTATCGTTGTTGATAATAAAAATTACTGACGTTGCTTCTATTTTTAAAGCGATGTTGTTGATCGACGTAAACAGATTTCGGAACAATCGGTTCTGTATTTTGATCTAAAAAAAACAGTTCACCTCTGGCAAAAACATCGCCGTGAAGTACTTTGGCTATGGTAGATTTTCCAGATCCACTGGGGCCGCAAATGGCTAAGTGGTCATTATTTTCGAGAGTAAAACCTACTTTGTTTACTATTGCAATCCCTCCCAGGAAAACCGAAATATCTCGTACTACTATTTTCAAAACAGAAATTTTCTATTCAATATTATGGATTTAGCGGTTGATTTTATTGAATGATTTATATTTAATGAAACAACTTGCCAATGAAACGCTTTTTTGCTCTGCTACTTGTCTCGTTTTTCTCATCAATTTCATTTGCTCAGGTAGATATGGCCACGCTCATTGAGAAGCAATTTGCTCATGCAGCTGCTCAATATAAAATCTTGGAAAAAAATGTTCCGGATAGCATGATGCCAAAGACATTCAATAAAACAACTGGAAAAGTAGAAGTGAGCAATACCAAGTGGTGGTGCAGTGGCTTTTTCCCTGCTAGCTTGTTGTATATATACGAGCATACAGGCGATCAGGATGTATTGCGCATTGCTAAAAGCGATTGGCTATTCAGGAAAAGGAAAAGCATTACACCGGTAACCACGATTTAGGGTTCATGATGTATTGTCCATTTGGTAACAATTATCGTTTGTTTAAAGATCCCAATGACCGAAAGACCATTGATACGGCAGCGATGTCTCTGATAACACGATACAGGCCTCAAATCAAATCCATTCAGAGCTGGAATAAGAACAAGAATTTTAATTGTCCTGTTATCATTGATAACATGATGAATCTGGAACTGCTTCTATGGGTTTCGGAGAATGGAGGTGATCCTAAATTCAGAGAGATTGCTATCAATCACGCCAATAGTACACTCGTCAATCATTACCGCTCGGATTACAGTGCTTTTCATGTGTTGGATTACGATTTGGAAACAGGCAAGCTCATTGCCGGGAAAAATCATCAGGGTTACAGCGATGCTTCTACGTGGTCTCGCGGAAATGCCTGGGGTTTTTATGGGTTTACCATGATGTATCGATTTGTAAAGGACGAGCGTTATCTGAACCATGCTCGAAATGTGATTAAATTTTTGTTGAATCATCCCAACATGCCGAAAGATAAAATTCCATATTGGGATTTTGATGCTCCCAATATTCCCAATGCCCTTCGAGATGCATCGGCAGCTTCCGTATTGGCCTCTGGTTTAATGGAGCTGGCTCAGTACACAAAGGGGAAGGAGAGGGAGAATTATATTGAAACAGCGCGACAAATCATAGTAAAGCTTGCGTCGGAAGAATACAATGCGAAACAAGGGGAGTTGGGTGGATTTTTAATCAACCACGGAGTAGGACATTTGCCTGCAAATTCAGAAGTGGATGTGCCCTTAACCTATGGAGATTATTATTTCTTAGAGGCGATGCACCGCTATAAGAATTGGGTATTGAAAAAAAGCTAAGTAGCTTATTTGGCTTTTAAGAGCTTTTTGATCACTTTCTTGTGAGCATCGCTTACTGGAACGACCGGCAGTCTAAAGTATTCTTCGATGATTCCCATCTCAGCGAGGTAGGCTTTTACACCACTTGGACTGCCTTCTGCAAACATCGACTGAATAATGGGTAGCATTTTTTCATGATGCGTTCTAGCTGCTACATATTTATAGTCAAGACATTTATCTACCATCATCGAAAACTCCCTGGGAAAAGCGTTCGCTACAACAGAAATAACGCCAATAGCGCCACAGGCCATTAAAGGGAGGGTGAGTGCATCGTCTCCGCTGATTACTTCAAATCCTGCAGGTTTTTCTTTAATAATCTGCATGATCTGCTCCATGTTGCCTGAAGCTTCCTTCGTAGCAATGATGTTTTTACATTCCCGTGCAATGCGAAGTGTTGTTGAAGCATTTATATTC
>JBEDAP010000062.1:0-10844 GCA_041177705.1 Bacteroidota bacterium | reverse complement strand
GAATGTTATCACGAAGTCAAATGTTTTTTTACAAACGAAGTAGATGTTTTGCGAAGATTTTGAAGGGGGAAAAAATTAGAATTTCTATAAAATGACAAGGGGTTGGTAGACACCAACCCCTTGTACTTACTAACCCATTAAATTCTTTGGCTAAATTACAAAACGCTGCCACAATGCAAAATAAATTTTTGCCAATGTGAAAAAATAGACGCCGTTTACCAAAGTTTGACAATGCCTTAACGGAAGATTTTGTAATTTTGTAAACAACTGAAAATCAGTAACATAGATTAAATAATATTCAACATGGGCTCGATATATTTTGTTTCATTGCTTTTTGTAGTAGTCGGAATGCTGGTTTCATTTCGATTGAAATCCAAGTTCAATCAATATGGTTCCATGGGACTCTCTTCCGGCTTATCCGGCAGGGAAGTTGCTCTAAAAATGTTGCAAGAAAATGGGATTCACGACGTGAAGGTGGAGTTGGGTGAGGGGTTTCTTTCCGACCATTATAATCCTGTTTCAAAAACAGTGAGTTTGAGTCCGGAAGTATACCATCATGCCAGCATTTCTTCTGCGGCTGTTGCTGCTCATGAATGTGGTCATGCTATTCAACATGCCAGGGCATATCCTTGGTTGATGTTTCGCAGTCGCATGGTGCCCATTGTTCAGTTTAGCTCAATGCTTATTCAATGGGTTTTGCTGGCTGGGGTGTTACTTATTAATATTTTCCCTAATTTATTATTGGCAGGAATTGGGCTTTTTGCAATTACAACAGTTTTTTCTTTGGTAACCTTGCCGGTTGAGTTTGATGCCAGCAAACGTGCTTTGGCTTGGTTAGAGACAAACGGGGTAGCCAATCGGACGGAACATCCCCTAGCTAAAGACGCATTGCATTGGGCTGCAATGACTTACGTCGTTGCTGCGATATCCTCTTTGGTCACTTTGGTACAATATATTCTGATTTACCTCGGCAATCGGGAAAGGGATTGATTGTAATTTGTTTAATTTATAAATCAAATAATTAGACAAAAATTTCATTACAGGCTTTTTTTATTGAAAAAAGTCCATTTCTCTATATATTTGCGTTGAGACATTCAAAGAATTACTAAAACAAAAATCAACTGCATGAGAAAACTTGCACTATTTGTGTGCTGTTTGCTTTTTGCGTTACCCATGGTAATGGCGCAAACAGTGGTGAAGGGGAAAGTGTCGGATGCCGATGGTTCTCCTCTCTCAGGTGTATCGATCAAGGTAGCAGGATCCCAGACGGGAACGACTACAGCTGCTGACGGTACATTTTCTATTTCTGTTAAGGACCTCAACGCAATTCTGGAAATAACCTATGTAGGTTACGACAGAATAACTGCACGCGCAGGATCCAATTTGTCAAACATCTCACTGAAATCTTCTACTTCTGGTTTACAGGAAGTAGTTGTAACAGCACAAGGTATCCGCAGAGAGAAAAAAGCTCTTGGATATGCAGTTGCATCGGTGGATAAAAAAGCATTGGAGTTAAGACCAGATGGAGACGTAGTTCGTCTTTTGAATGGTAAGGCTCCTGGTGTTGACATCTTGAATGCGAGTGGTATGTCGGGTTCCGGTACAAACATCATTATTCGTGGTGTAAATACCATCTCCGGTAACTCTACTCCTTTATTTGTTGTTGACGGTGTTCCTTTCGACGCCTCTACGAATGCACAAGCTAGCTTCGTATATGGTAACACAACATCAAGCCGTTTCTTGGACTTGGATCCCAACAGCATTGAGAACATCAGTGTATTGAAAGGATTGAGTGCAACTACACTGTATGGTGAGTTGGGACGTAACGGTGTGGTATTGGTTACTACCAAGAATAGCTCTTCCAGAAGATCTAATAAAAAGACAGAGATCAGCGTTACACAATCATTATTTGCAAACAAAGTAGCCAACCTTCCTGATTATCAGGATTCATGGGGTGGTGGTTTTGATAACGGTGTTGGTTTTGCGTTCTTCTCCAATTGGGGTGGTCGCTTTAAAAACCCACCAGATTCAGTTCCGCATCCTTATGACAGAGCATCTTCTTCTGCTTTTGGAACTCCATGGAGAACAGCTTTCCCTCAATTCGTGGGAGCAAAACTTGCATATGAGCCTAACAACTCGGTTGAGCAGTTTTTCCAAACCGGTTTGATCCGTACCACTTCAGTTGGTGTTTCCAGCTCAGTGGGTTCTGCGGGTACATTCAATGCGAACTATTCGTATATGGATGATGAAGGATTTACTCCTGGTAACCGTTTGTTGAAGAATACATTTGGTTTGGGTGGTGTTGTCAAGTTGAGCAACAAGTTTACGTTCAATGGCACATTCAACTACGCAATCACAGATTTTAAGTCTCCTCCAACAGCTACTTCATTTGGTTCAAATCCAAGTGCATCTTCTGTGTTCGGTAACTTGATCTATACACCTCGCGCGGTTGATCTTTTCAAATTACCTTATGAGAATCCATTGGATAAGTCCTCTACGTATTATAGAGGTGGTAACGATATTCAACACCCGATCTGGACTGTGAAGAATTCATTCACTGGTCAAAAAATCAACCGTATTTTCGGAAACATGTCATTGAAATATGACATCACCGACAAGTGGAACGTATTGTACCGCGTTGGTTATGATCAATATTCTGACTACAACTACTACAACCAAAACAAAGGTGGTGTAGTTGGTGGTGCAGATTTCCAATTGGGTATGCACAGAACGGTAAATGGTTACAATACCATTTGGGATCATTCGTTGTTGACTGCTTATCAAACAGATCTTGGAAAAGATTTCCGTTTGAATGTTGATGCGGGTGTAAACTCTCAAGAGCGTTTGTATGAGCAGAACGGTCAGCGTTCAACTCAGCAGCTTGTATATGGTTTGTTTGATCACGACAACTTCATCATCCACGACAACTTCAACGAAGGTGGTGGTCGCATCGACTTCAAGTCTAAATTCATTTCCTTGGGTGCATTTGCACAAGGGTTGTTGAGCTATAAAGAATATGCGTTCTTAACTGTTGGTGGAAGAAACAGCTGGTCATCCAACTTGGAAAAATCCAACCGTTCTATCTTCTATCCATCAGCCAGTTTATCGTTTATTCCTACAACTGCTCTTGCAAGCTTGCAGAACAGCCGTGTTCTTAACTACTTGAAGTTAAGAGCAGGTTATTCTACTTCTGCAAACTTTGGTTCACCTTACAATACAAGAAACATCCTCAATATCAACACCAACGTATTTGTTGATCGTGTTGGAACTATTTTCAACTCTAACTCTATCGGTAACCGTTTGGCCAATCCAAACTTAAGACCCGAGTTGCAGTCTGAGTTTGAAATTGGATTTGAAGGTAAGTTGATCAATAACCGTCTAGGAGTTGATTTCACATATTACAATAGAAATTCTAGTGATCAGATCCTTGATCGTGAATTGGATGCATCTTCAGGATTTACGGTTACATCCATCAACGCAGGTTCTGTTCGTAACAAGGGTATTGAATTGCAGTTGACATACAATGTAATCCGCAATAAAAACTGGAATTGGGAATTGACTGCAAACTATTTCCAAAACAGAAGCTTGGTTACCTTGCCTGAAGAAGTAAAACAAATCGTAATCGATGGTTTCACCAACGAAGGTTTGTTTGCTATCAACGGCCAGCCTTTGGGTGTGATTCAAGCAACGTATACAAGAAAGGATCCAAAGACCGGCTTGAGATTAACGGACGGATTGGGTAGCTATATATCATCCAATGAAATTGGAATTGTAGGTGATCCAACACCTGATTTCAAGATGTCTGGTATTTCTCAATTGTCGTACAAAGGAATTTCTTTCCGTATGCAGTGGGATTATACGCAGGGTGGAGATATGTTGGCATATACTCCAGGCACTGTTGTTGGTCGTGGTTTGACAAAGGACACCGATTTCGATCGTTTCCTACCGTTGATCCTCCCAGGTGTTAAAGCAGATGGTACACCGAATGATGTACAGATTTCTGCCAGCTATGCCTACTTTAACGTTCTTTCTGGTTTCTTCGGTATGCAAGATTTGATTGTATACGATGCAACCATGATTCGTTTGAGAGAAGCTTCATTGTCGTATGCAGTTCCTGCATCCGCATTGAGCAAGACTCCATTTGGAGCTTTATCAGTAACCTTCTCTGGACAGAACCTATTCTATAATGCACCTAACTTCCCCAAGTATGTGAATTTCGATCCTGAAACTTCATCTCTTGGTGTAAGCAACGTTCGTGGTCTGGAATACCTTTCTGGTCCTACTTCTAGACGTTATGGTGTGAGTGTAAGGGTAACCTTCTAATCTTTTAAATCGAAAGAAATGAAAATGAAAAAAATATTCATCCTCGTGCTTTCGGTGAGCCTTTTGGGTTCTTGTACCAAGAAACTTGATGATTACTTGGTAAACCCCAATGGACCTACACCGGAATCAGCGAACGCTGATCTTTATTTGACACAGCTTCAGCTGAACTTTGCCAGCTTCTTCAACGGAGCTACAAGCTACGGTATGGAATTGACTCGTATGTTAGTGATGTACGGACCTACCTATCAAGCGGCGTATTCTCCACAATCTTTTGATGGAATTTGGAATACTGCCTATACAGGAGTTTTCAAGCATGCCAATGCATTGATTCCTGTAGCTGAAAAGGAAAGAAAGTGGATCGCCGCAGGTATGGCTAAAACACTCAAAGCGTACACCATGATGACTTTGGTGGATATGTTTGGTGATATACCCTACACTCAAGCCAACCTCGGTTCAGAGAATACCAATCCTGCCATTGACAAGGGTGCTGATGTATATGCAGCTGCCATTGCCTTATTGGATGCTGCTATTGCAGATTTCCAAAAGTCTACTGCTTATCCCGGTGCACAGGATTTGTTCTACGGAGCAGCCAATGCTACAGGGGCAGCACGTTGGAGAACAACGGCAAAATTGTTAAAGCTCAGAGCACTGAACACAACACGTTTGGTTGATGGTGGAGCTGCTGGTAAAATCAATACATTGTTGGCTGATGCTGATGTAACAGCATCATTGGCTAGCTCTGCTAACGATTTTGAATTTAAATATTCTACCAAGCAAGCTAACCCCAATAGCCGTCATCCTCGTTACAACGGCAACTATTCAGCTGCCGGTAGTGCAGGTGATTACATGGGCGTTTACTTCATGTGGTCTTTGGCTGCTGATAAAGGTGGTTTCAACAACACACCTTCACGCGACAATTCCGACCCGCGCACTCGTTATTATTTCTACCGTCAGGTTACCAACGACCTGCAGGTAAATTCAAATACCCTTTCTTGTTCTACTTTCCCTAATCCTTCACATTATCTTCCTGGCATGCCTTTCTGCTTGTTTGATAATACAATAGGTTTCTGGGGAAGAAATCACGGTGATAACTCTGGTATTCCACCAGATGGTCCGTTGAGAACAACTGTTGGTATCTATCCTTTTGGCGGCGACTTTGATGCGAACCAAAACTTGAACGTTGGTTTGAACAGAGGAGCTCAAGGAGCTGGAATCCAACCCATTTGGCAGAGAGCGTTTACTTATTTCACTGCTGCTGAAGCTGCAGTTGCTCTAGGTACAACTGGAAATCCAAAATCACTTTTGGAAGCTGGTGTAAGAGCTTCAATGGCTAAGGTAATTGGTTATCCAGCAACAGTAGGTGTAACAGTTTCCTCTAGTTTTGCAGCTGATCAAACAAAAGTTGATGCCTATGTTGCTAAAGTTTTGGCTCGTTATGATGCAGCAACAACCAACAGCGAAAAGTTGGAAGTAATCATGCAAGAGTTTTACATCGCTCTCTGGGGTAATGGACACGATGCATGGAACAACTACCGCAGAACCGGTAAGCCAGGCAGTATGTCGTACACAATTGCTCAGGCAGGTGGTGACATGATTCGTTCTCATTACTATCCTTCTGTATTGGTTAACTTGAATACAAACGCTACTCAGAAAACAATCGATAAGAAAGTATTCTGGGATACAAATCCAGCAGTACTCAAATAAATTCAACAACATGAAAAAAATCATATCATCCGCTTTATACACTGCCCTGGTTGTTATAGCCTTGAGCTCGTGTCAAAAAGGTGAAGTTGTTCAAGATGTGAATTCACTCAGCATTGGTTCTTATGTAACCCTTGTTTCTGCTGGCAATAACATCATTGATGCAACTAATCTTGCAGGCACTAAAGTGTCTGCTTCCGTAAAAGAATACGGATCACCACAGGAAAAATTAATTGTATATGTTACCAAAGCTCCGGTTACAACCAATAAGGCGAATTGGAAGAAGGTAAAAGAGTATACCAACAGTGGTGGTACCTATAACCTCGAGGTATCTGGACAAGAAATTTCCAATGCTCTTGGAAAAGCTCCTGGTCCCGGTGAAACCTATATTTTGTACAACCAAGTTGTAACCAAAGACGGACGTGTATTTGACGTATCTAATACATTGCCTGATTTGGCAAACGTAGGAACCTACAACCTTAAGCTGACTTGGAATGCTGTTGTGGTATGCCCATTTGTACCTGATCAAGCTACTGGTACTTATGTGATCACCAGAGATCCATGGGATGGTCCTTATGGATCATTGGGTGCTGATGTAGATGTAGTTGCAAGTGCAGGAAAAGCTGTTTTCACCTATATGTTCCCAGTGGCTGAAGCACCTGGTAAAAACCCTGTTACTGTAACTGTAAATCCTGCAACCGGTTCTGCAACAGTTGCAAGGCAAACTTATGGAAGTTACGGTGGAGCCTACGATAACATGACTTGCGAAGGAACTGGATTCTATTTCTCATGTACTGGATCAGTAGACCTTACCTTGTTGCATAAGTTTTCTAATGGTTCAAACGAAGGAACCTATGGTATTTCTTTGAAGAAGAAATAAAAATCAACTTCTACATAACAAAAGAGCCACTCATTTGAGTGGCTCTTTTAGTTTAATTCAGTACAAAAAAATTAAAACTTAATCTCTTCCTGGTTTCCGTCAAAAAAATGGAACTCAGTGAGGTGGTAGATTGAATTTTCCTGCACCTTTAAATTAATCTTATACCTCCAGGCCCATTTTCTGCGAATCGAGATAAGCCCTTTGGTGAGGTATGCAAAAAGTATAGGATGCACAACGATCGTTAGGTTCTTATGCTTTTGATCACTCAAGTATCCAAGATTCTTTTCTATTTCGTCTTCTAAAATCAAGGCAGAGGAGATTTTGCCGGTACCCTGACACGAAGGGCATTGTTCTTGGGTATTGATGTTCATCTCTGGCTTCATGCGCTGACGAGTCAGTTGCATGATTCCAAATTTGGAAATCGCCAATACAGAATGCTTGGCACGATCTGCTTTCATGAATCCTTCCATGGCATCGTGAAGCTTTCTCTTGTTTTCAGGCAGCTTCATGTCGATGAAGTCTACAACAATGATACCACCAAGGTCTCTCAATCTCAATTGCCTTGCTATCTCTTCTGCAGCTTCCATGTTGGTCTGCAGCGCATTTTCTTCCTGGTTATTGCCAACACTCTTGTATCCGCTGTTTACATCGATTACATGCAGTGCTTCGGTATGCTCAATGATCAGGTACGCCCCACTCGCTAAATTCACTGTTCTTCCAAATGCACTTTTAACTTGCTTGGTGATACCTGTATGGTCAAATACAGAGGCAGAACCCGTATACAATGAAACTATATCAGCTTTATCGGGAGCAATTTTTTGAATGTAGGACTTGGTATCTTGAAAGAGTTGCTTGTCGTTGACAATAATCTTATTGAAATCTGCATTGAGGAGGTCTCTTAATATGCTTGTGGCTTTTGTCTGTTCGCTCAGCACTTTTGTAGGCGCTACCGCTCCACTCAAATTCTGTTGAATGGTTTTCCATTTGGCAAACAATGCATTCAAATCTTCGTGCAGCTCTGCTGTATTCTTTCCCTCTGCTGCTGTACGCACAATCACCCCAAAATTTTTAGGCTTGATGGCTTCTATAATCTTTTGCAAGCGCTTGCGTTCTTCACCAGAGTGTATCTTTCTGGATACGGCAATGATATCGTTGAACGGAGTAATAACCACGAATCTTCCCGGAAGGGAGATTTCGCAACTCAAACGTGGCCCTTTAGCTGCAATGGGCTCTTTCAGGATTTGAACCAATACGTTGGGCTTTTGTCCCAATACCTCATTGATCTTGCCAGTTTTTACTATTTCAGGCTCTACTGTAAACGTAGAAAAGTCTTGTTGACTTTGAACAGGCGTATTGATGGAAATCTGGGTAAACTTAAGGAGCGATTTTGCAAAGGGACTTAAATCGGTGTAGTGCAGAAAGGCATCTTTTTCAAACCCAACATCCACAAATGCTGCGTTGAGTCCAGGTATCAGTTTTTTTACTTTACCCAAATAGAGATCCCCTACAGCAAAGCTATCATCGGATTTTTCGTTATGAAGTTCGACGAGCTTTTTGTCTTCCAGCAAAGCGATTTGTACTCCCTGGGCAGTTGAGCTTATGATAAGTTCTTTGTTCAAACGCAACCTTGAATAGCAACGATTGAAACAGAATGCACCTGAAGAACAGGGATTCTGCTTAGTCGATACGGTAAGGAAACGGGAAGTGTATTACTTCTTGCCCTTTTTGTGACGATTCTTTCTTAGTCTCTTTTTGCGTTTGTGCGTAGCGATTTTATGACGTTTTCTTTTTTTACCACAAGGCATAGCCAGTAAGTTTAAAGTGTTTAAAATTTATTTTAATGAGTTAATCTTTTCTTCTAGCGCTTTTACAAGTTCAGGATTTCTGACTTGCTGCAATCCTTTTTGGTACCATTCAAGCGCTTCTTTTTTTTCTCCTGCCTTTTCGTAGATCTCTGCAAGAAGAAAAACGGCTTCGGCATTTTCGGGATCCAATTCAACTGTTTTTTTCAGTCGTTCGATTGCCTTTTCATTTTGCCCCGACACCATACTCCCATATCCTAACATAAACTGGGCAAATGAATTCATGGGATCCCTCTCAGCTACTTCCCTGATTTTCAGAATTCCCTCCATGGGGGCTCCCGATGCACCAAAGAAGAATGTGCTTCCCCATCCAATTAGAGTTGAATCGTTTAGTGAATTGATTTTCAGGGCCTGGCTGAATAAGCTTTGAGCTTCATTGGCCATCCACGACCTCAATCCGGGATCTGTTAATCCCCTCAATTCTACCAACATCGAATGGGCTGCGAAGGTCAGGCTTTTTTCAGAATTTTCCAATTTAGCCTTCTCTCCCAAGTAGTAGATATAAGGGATAAAGCTCCTTGCACTATCCTTCCAGAAATTGGAAAGAGCCTCGTAATTGTTTTTTTTCTGAGTAACCAAGTCGCCCCTGGTTATTGCTTCCTCCAGCTTTGTTAAAGCAGTGGATTGGGAGGGACTTAGATCTTTTTTCAATGAACTCAAGAAGGTCTGAAAATCAAAGGTCTGTGAGGGAGTTGCAGATACCTCACCATGATCATCATGAGGTTTATGGGGAGGTGTAAATTTTCCGAATGTGAACAAGGAGAAGAGCAGCACTGCACCTACAGCAGCTACTATCCATTGCTGTCTTTTAAGCATCTAAAAAAATTTGGAAGACAAAACTACGACTAAGCCATCTCATCCGAACCCTCATCTCTGATGACGGTATCAATTTCTAGCTTTTTTACCTCTTGCATGAATTCTTTAGCAGGCTTGAAAGCAGGAATAAAGTGAGCAGGGATATGAACTGCAGTATTTCTCTTGATGTTTCTGCCAATTTTAGCAGCTCTTTTCTTTGTAATGAAAGAGCCAAAACCTCTTACATAAATGTTTTCACCTTTTGCAAGTGTACCTTTGATCTCTTTGAACATAGTTTCCAAAGCAACCAGAACATCCACTTTGGGAATGTTGGTTTTCTCAGCGATTTTATTGATGAGATCAGCTTTTCTCATAAGTAATTTTTTATGTTTTGGAATCTTAGTTATCTGAATGCACAAAAACCACTCAAAACACGTTCGTTATCAACACTATACATTCATAAACGATTCGTTCATTATAAAATTGCATTAATTTTTCTTATTTTCCAAATAAATATTGATATAAGTGGTTGAAAAACAGGTGAAAGTGTGGTTTTTACGTTCCTTAAAACAGTGGCATTTTCATAAAAATGAGCGCAAAATGCCCTGGAAAGGAATCAAGGACCCATACCGGATTTGGCTCAGCGAAGTCATCTTGCAGCAAACCAGGGTAGAACAGGGAATTTCCTATTATCAAGCTTTTGTAAAAGCATATCCCACCGTACATAAATTGGCGCAAGCGCCTGAAAATGAGGTATTTAAGATTTGGGAGGGTTTGGGATATTATTCCAGGTGCAGAAACCTGATTCATACTGCTAAACGGGTATCTCAAGACCTAAAAGGGGAGTTCCCCACCAGCCGGGAAGGGCTTATTTCCCTGAAAGGGGTTGGTCCCTATACCGCCGCTGCCATTGGGTCATTTGCCTTTGGCCTCCCGTTGGCTGTTGTAGATGGCAATGTCATGCGGGTGCTATCCCGATTTTTTGGGATAAAAACGCCTATTGATTCCACTTCAGGTAAAAAGATGATGGAAGAGGTGGCAGATGCATTGCTTGATAAAAAAGATCCAGCCTGGTTCAATCAGGCAATGATGGATTTAGGTGCAACGGTATGTAAACCCCAATCCCCCGATTGTGCTACTTGTCCACTTCAAAAAAAATGTATTGCATTTTCCCAAAAGAAACAGAGTCTATTTCCTGTTAAGACCCAGAAGGTGAAACAAAAAAAACGATTTCTTTTTTATTTGATTTTAGAGAGCAAGGGGCAAGTTTTAATTCGTCAGCG